>JBBQMM010000335.1:0-5227 GCA_038328935.1 Burkholderiales bacterium | reverse complement strand
AAGTGGCCACTGACGGCCTGCCCGACGCGCGCAGCCGCTTGCACTACATCGCCGAGAAAACCGCGCAAGCAGCCAACAAAGTGCTGACCTCGGTCGAACAAGCCAAGACCGACCACGCCGCTATCACCGCCGCCACGCAAGCAATGGCTCGCGATATCGTGGCAGACCCGGTCAAGGCCGTGGCGAGCGGTGCGGTTTACAACTTCGTTCGCGAAATTGAAACGCGGACCTCGACCATCGATGCCCACCTGACCGACATCATGATGGCGCAGGACTTTCACGACCTGACAGGCCAGGTGGTGGCCAAAGTTGTGGCCCTGGCCAATGAGCTGGAAGACAGTCTGGTCAAGCTGCTGGTGCAGGTGGTGCCTGAGGATCAACGGGAAAAGGTGGACTCGAATACGCTGCATGGGCCGGTGGTCAACCCCGAAGGCCGCACCGACGTGGTGGCCAACCAGGGCGAAGTGGACGACCTGTTGGCCAGCCTGGGCTTTTAGATCGCATCGGCTGCCCGTGTCGAGAAAACGCGGGTCTATCGCCCGCTGATCACGCTCAAGTCGCAGCGCCAACAGCGGCACCATCACAGGGCTCCCAGTCGGGGGTCCTTTTTGTTTGGGCAATGGTTGTCGTCGCTCGCCGCGGCGCTTGCTCCAGCAGGGCCCCGGGCGGGAATGCACGCCCATGGCCGACAGCGCACAAGACAAGAAACTACCCGCCAGCGAACGCCGCATCCTGAAGGCGCGTAAAGAGGGCCAGGTGGCGCGCTCGCGCGACCTGGGCCACTTCGCCATTCTGGCCGCGGGTGTCTCGCTGGTGGCCTATGCCGCGGTCGACGTGATGTCGGGCGTGGCTGCGCTGCTGAAGAGCGGTCTGCGCTTCGACGCTGAACTGCTGGCGCAGCCGGCCAGCATGCTGGGCCGTCTGAGTGAACTGGCACTGCACATGATGGGTCTGCTGCTGCCGCTGGCGGTGCTGATCTGGTTGCTTGCCGCCGCCTGCGGTGTGCTGTCGGGGGGCTGGAACTTCACCACGGAGCCGTTGCTGCCCAAGTTCTCCAAGCTCAACCCGATTGCCGGACTGGGCCGCGTCTTCTCGGGCCATCAGCTGGGTGAAACGCTGAAGTCATGCCTGCTGGCATTGCTGCTCGCAACGGTGGGGGCGCTGGTGCTGCGGGCGCAATGGGCCGAATACGCCCAACTGCTGGCCATGCCCTTGCCCGCCGCGCTGCCCAAGGCGGGCGACTTGGTGCTGAACGGGTTGCTGCCGCTGGGCGCGGTGCTGGGAGTGTTCGCGTTGGTGGATGTGCCACTGCAGCGGCACCTCTTGCAGCAGCGGCTGCGCATGAGCGTGCAGGAAGCCAAGCAGGAATCGAAGGAGGTGGAAGGCAACGCGCAGGTCAAGCAGCAGATGCGCGCCCGCATGCGCGAGATGGCCAACCGCCGCATGATGGCCAAGGTGCCCGGCGCGGACCTGGTGGTCATGAACCCGAGCCACTACGCCGTGGCGCTGAAGTACGACGACGCCACGATGTCGGCGCCGCGCGTGGTGGCCAAAGGCGCCGATCTGGTGGCGCTGCGCATCCGCGACCTGGCGCGCGAACACGGCGTGCCCGTGCTGCAGGCGCCGCCGCTGGCGCGCGCGCTTTATGCCCACACCGAACTCGATGCCGAAGTGCCGGCGCGGCTGTTTGCTGCCGTGGCGCAGGTGCTGGCCTGGGTGTACCAGCTGCGCGAGGCCATGGCCAGCGGACGCGCCGCCGCCGTGGCCACGCCCACACCCGACGTGCCGGCTGATCTGGATCCGGCGAACACCTCGGCGAACACCTCTTCCAACACCTCGTCCAACACCCCCGCCGACACCCCCGACAAGCCGCCCGCAGCGCCGCCCGGCAGCCCGGGTGCCTTCGCGAAAGACGCTGAGCTGTGAACCCGCTGCTGCAATGGGTGAACCGCCTGCTGGGCCCGAGCGACGGCCCCCGGATGCGGGCCGTCAAGGCCCTGGTGCTGCCCGGCTTCGTGGTCATGATGCTGGCCATGATGGTGCTGCCGCTGCCGGCGCTGGTGCTGGACCTGCTGTTCACCTTCAACATCGCGTTGGCGCTGGTGGTGATGATGGTCTCGTCGCAGATGGTCAAGCCGCTGGACTTTGCAGCGCTGCCCACGGTGCTGCTGGTGACGACGCTGCTGCGTCTGTCGCTGAACGTGGCCTCCACGCGCGTGGTGCTGATGGACGGGCACAACGGGCCCGGCGCGGCGGGGCAGGTGATCGAGGCCTTCGGGCACTTTCTCATCGGCGGCAACTTCGGTGTCGGCCTGATCGTGTTCGCCATCCTGGTGGTCATCAACTTCGTCGTCGTCACCAAGGGTGCCGAGCGCATTGCCGAGGTCGGCGCGCGCTTTGCGCTGGACGCCATGCCCGGCAAGCAGATGGCGATCGACGCCGACCTGAACGCCGGCCTGATCGACGAGAAGGTGGCGCGCCAGCGCCGTGCCGAGGTGGCTGAAGAGGCCGACTTCTTCGGCAGCATGGACGGCGCGAGTAAATTCGTGCGCGGCGACGCCATGGCCGGCCTGCTGATCCTGTTCATAACCATCGTTGGCGGTTTTGCCATCGGCATGGCCAGCCACGGCATGGGTGCTGGAGAAGCTGCCACCGTGTACATCACGCTGGCGGTGGGCGATGCGCTGGTGGCGCAGATCCCGGCGCTGTTGATCTCGGTGGCGGCAGCGATGGTGGTCTCGCGCGTGGGCAAGGAACAGGACATCGGCTCGCAGATACGCGACCAGATGTTCGACTCGCCGCAGGCGCTGGGCGTGGCCGCCGGCATCATCGGCATGCTCAGCCTGGTGCCGGGCATGCCGCACATCGTGTTCGGCCTGGTGGCCTCGGCGCTGGCGCTGCTGGCCTGGCAGTTGCACAAGCGCCGCAGCGCCCGCAGCCAGCAGCCCGAGCCCGCCAGCGGCGACGTGCTGCCGGCAGCCAACCCCGAAGCCAGCTGGGACGACCTGACGCCGGTGGACACGCTGGGCCTGGAAGTGGGCTATCGCCTCATTGCGCTGGTGGACAAGACGCGCCAGGGCGACCTGCTGGCGCGCATCAAGGGCGTGCGCAAGAAGTTTGCGCAGGACGTGGGCTTCCTGCCCCCGCCGGTGCACATCCGCGACAACCTGGTGGAGCTCAAGCCCAGCAACTACCGCGTCACGCTGCGCGGCGCGGTGGTGGGCGAGGGCGAGGCCATGCCGGGCCTGTTCCTGGCCATCAACCCGGGTGGCGTCAAGCCCTCGGTTCAGCAGCAGCTACCGGGCACCAAGACCACCGATCCGGCCTTCGGACTGCCGGCGGTGTGGATCGAGGAACGGCACAAGGAACTGGCCCAAATGACGGGGTTTACGGTGGTTGATTGCGCCACTGTCGTGGCCACCCATCTCTCACACTTGATGCAGATAAATGCCGCAAAACTGCTGGGCCGCGTGGAGACGCAAAGCCTGGTCGAACATGTCACCAAGCTGGCGCCCAAGTTGATCGAAGACGTCGTACCCAAGATGGTCGGAATCGCATCCCTGCAACGCGTGCTGCAGCTGCTGCTGGAAGAGGGCGTGCACATCCGCGACATGCGCTCGATCATCGAATGCCTGGCCGAACATGCATCGGTGGTGACCGAGCCCACCGAACTGGCGCGGCGCATCCGCGTGCACCTGGCGCCGGCCATCGTGCAGCAGATCTACGGTGCGGTCAAAGAGCTCGATGTCATTGCGCTGGACCCCGAGCTCGAACGCCTGGTGACGCAGGCCCTTAATTCTCCGCACGGAAGCGCGCTCGACCCTGGCGTGGCCGACTCGCTGAGCAAGGGTGCCGCCGACACCGCGCGACGCCAGGAAGACCTGGGCCTGCCGGCCTGCCTGCTGGTGCCCGACCTCATCCGCGCCCCCATGGCGCGTTTGCTCAAGCGAGCGGCGCCGCGCCTGAAGGTGCTGGGCCACAGCGAGATACCTGAAACCCACTCGATCCGGATCGGCTCGATCATCGGAGGCTCCACATGAACGTCAAACGCTTCACCGCCCGCACGTCGCGCGAGGCGCTGGCCCTGGTGAAACAGGAATTCGGCGAAGACGCGGTGGTGATGTCCACCCGCCCATGCCCCGAAGGCGTGGAAGTGGTGGCCATGGCCAGTGAAAGCGTGATGCAACTCGAGCAGGTGGGCGCTTCGACCAGCGGCCCCGCTGGCGCGGCTACGGCCGGCAGGGCTCAGCGGCCGGCAGCGCCGGTGTCGTGGACGGCGCCCGAGCGTTCTGCGGCCTCGCGCGCGGCAGCTGCCACCCGCCAGGCGGCGGCTGCGCCCGACAGTCAGCCGCCGGCGCCATGGACGGGCCAGCAGGGCCGTCAGCGCCTGGATCAGCGCCTAAATCAGCGCCTGGAGCCTTCGATGGACCCCGCGCCGCATGTGCGGCCTGCCTGGGCCGGCGATGAAGACCGGCGCCCGGTACGCCCCGCGCGCAGCGCCATCAGCGATGGCCCGGCCTTGCCCAGCGCTGCTGCAGCGGCACCGAACCGAGGCTTGCCCGCGGCCGCATTGGTGCAGCGCGACGTCAAGGAACTGGAGATGAGCACGCTGTCGTTCCAGGAATACGTGCGCCAGCGCATGCTCAAGCGCCGCGAGGCCGAGCTGGCCGCCGACGCCAGTGCCCAGGTGGCGAGCCAGCCCCCGGTGGTGTCGCCCATCGAAGCGGCACGCAAGCGCTTGCTGGCCAGCCACCGCCAGGCCATCACCATCGACGAGCGTCGCCTGCCGGTGCTGCATGACGAGGTGTCGCTCGAAGCGGTGGCTGCGCAGTCCGCTGCTGCTGCTGCCACGCTGCAGCCGCGCCCGGCCGCCGTGCGTGCTGCCGCCCCGGCAGCCGTTGCTCACCCCGCCAGCCCCGCCAGCCCCGCCAGCAGCGCACCGCAGCGCCCAGAGCAGACCGAGATGATGAGCGAGCTGCGCTCCATGCGCGGGCTCATCGAGCAGCGTTTCGGCGCCTTGGCTTTCATGGAAAAGCTGCAGCGCCAGCCGCGGCAGGCCCAATTGGCGCAACGCCTGCTGGACGCCGGATTTTCACCGGGCCTGATCCGCCGCCTGGTGGACGGTCTGCCGGCTGACGTGGAAGAACAGGCCTGGGCTGCCACGGTGCTGGAACGTAACCTGCTCACCGGCGAGCGCGACGCTGCGCTGGAAGAGCAGGGCGGCATT
>JBBQMM010000334.1:0-5230 GCA_038328935.1 Burkholderiales bacterium | reverse complement strand
TGGTGCCCTCGTAGATCATGTTAATGCGGGCATCGCGCACGTACTGGTCCATGCCCCATTCCTTGATGTAGCCGTGGCCGCCGTAGACCTGCAGGCAGTGGCTCGTGGCGATCCAGGCGTTGTCGGTCAGAAAGGCTTTGATGATGGGCGTGATCAGGGCCACCATGTCGGCGCTGTCCTTGCGCTCGTCCTCATCGTCGCTGGACAGTTCCTTGTCAATCTGCAGCGCGGTCCAGATCGCCATCGCGCGGCCAGCCTCGGCATAGGCACGCGCCGTCAGCAGCATCTTGCGCACGTCGGGGTGCACGATGATGGGGTCGGCCGCCTTCTCGGGCGCCTTCACGCCCGACAGGCTGCGCATCTGGATGCGGTCCTTGGCGTAGACCACGGCGTTCTGGTAGGCCACCTCGGTCAAGCCCACGGACTGGTTGCCCACGCCCAGGCGCGCCGCGTTCATCATCACGAACATGGCCGCCAGGCCCTTGTTCGGCTGGCCGACCAGCGTGCCGGTGGCACCGTCCAGAATGATCTGGCAGGTGGCGTTGCCGTGGATGCCCATCTTGTGCTCGATGGCGTTGCAGAAGATGGCGTTGCGCTCACCGAGGCTGCCGTCGGCGCCGACATGAAACTTCGACACGGCAAACAGGCTGATGCCCTTGCTGCCCTCGGGCGCACCGGGCAACCGGGCCAGCACCAGGTGCACGATGTTGGGCACCAGGTCGTGCTCGCCAGCGCTGATGAAGATCTTCTGGCCGGTGAGCTTGTAGGCGCCGGCTGCCGAACCGGCCGAACCCACCGAACCGGCCGAACCTTCGATGATGGGCTCGGCCTTGGTGCGCAGCAGGCCCAGGTCGGTGCCGCAGTGCGGCTCGGTCAGGCACATGGTGCCGGTCCATTCGCCGTGCGTCAGCTTGGGCAGGAAGATGGCCTTCTGCTCATCGGTGCCGTGCGCACGGATGCACTCGTAAGCCGCATGCGACAGGCCGGGATACATGGTCCAGGCCTGGTTGGCGCTGTTGAGCATCTCGTACAGGCAGTGGTTGACCACGATGGGCAGGCCCTGGCCGCCATAGGCGGGGTCGGCCGCCATCGCGGGCCAGCCGCCTTCAACGTATTGTTGGTAGGCCTCCTTGAAGCCCTTGGGTGTGCGCACGGCATGGGTGGCCTTGTCGTGCGTGCAGCCTTCCTGGTCGCCGCTGATGTTCAGCGGAAACAGCACCTCGGAGGCGAACTTGCCGCCCTCTTCGAGCACCGCGTTGATGGTGGCGGTGTCCACGTCGGCATGGCGTGGCAACATTTTCAATTCCTCTGCAGTGTTCAGCAGTTCGTGCAGCACAAATTGCATGTCACGCAAAGGCGGTGTGTAGTGGGCCATTCAAAAACTCCTGGAAAGTGGAGAAACCGGGAACAGGTTCAGGTGCGGGTGTCTGTGCGCTTGTCTGTACGCTTGTCTGTGCGCTTGTCTGTGCGTGGGTCTGTGCGCGGGTCTGGGCGCGTCTCTGTGCCTGCACGGGCGGTGGTCCTTGCCGGCGCGCACGGTGCTTGCGCTGCATGGCCTGGTGCGCGCACCATGTACTGGCCCAGCGCGCGCTCAAAACCCGTGTGGGCACGGTCCAACGCGCCTGGTGTTCGCAAGAATCGTGCGTCATGGTGCAAGGCCAGGATCAGGCCGTGCAACTCGAACAGCATTTGCGTGGGATCTGTTTCGACATGCAGTTCACCGGCATCGATGGCCAGCCGAATCGCCTTCTCGAGCGCCGCGTGCCACGTCCGCACCATCGAAGCCAGCGCATCCCGCACCGGGCCCGGGCGGTCGTCGAACTCGACGGCGCCACTGATGTAGATGCACCCGGAATCGACTTCGACGGAAACGCGGCGCAGCCAGTTTTCGAACAAGGTGCGCAGCCGCACCAGTCCGCGGGGTTGCGTCATCGCCGGGAAGAAGACCTCTTCCTCGAAGCGCGCGTGGTACTCGCGAATGACGGCAATCTGCAGCTCTTCACGCGAGCCAAAGTGGGCAAACACGCCCGACTTGCTCATCTGCGTGACCTCGGCCAGCGCACCGATGGACAGCCCTTCCAGCCCCATGTGCGACGCCAGACCGAGCGCGGCGTCGAGAATCACCGCACGCGTGTGCTGACCCTTGTGCAAGGCGCGGGAGGCAGGCTTGGCACTGGCGGCAGTTGCTGCGGACAACTCTGGGCTTGGGCTGGTGGTCACGGGGGGGGGGAAGGAAAATCGAACGGTCGTGCTATTTTGCAGACTTCGTGCCGACCTGCGCACCGGCGAGCGTGACTTTTTATAGACCGCTGGCCCTAGAAGTCCCTAGAAGTCCCTAAAAGTCCGGGCAAGGCGCGCTTGCCAAGGCCCGCCGACCGCGGCTGAGCATCAGCCTTTGTGCATCACCCGCGGTCCATCAGCCGTCACGCATCAGCCGTCACGACAATGCGATACGCTACGGGGATGGACGTGCTGCAACTCGATATCTCGGGTCGCCCGCAGGCGTGGATCAGCCCACGCGAAGCGGCGGTGCTGTACGCCAGCGACGCCGTCGCATGGACGCTGGGCGACACCTTCCATGTGCTGCGTGGCGGCACCCAGCGCAGCACGGGCCGGCAAAGCCGCATCGAAGTGCACCCTATCGTGGCCGTGCGAGGCGCCATCCCTTCGCGAGCGTGGCGCCAGGCGCCGGCGCTGGCCAACCCCAAACTGTTTGTGCGCGACCGCCACGTCTGCGCCTATTGCGGCGGTCATTTCACATTCGACGAGCTGACGCGCGAGCACATCGTGCCGGTGTCGCGCGGCGGTCACGACACCTGGATGAACTGCATCACTGCCTGCCGCGCCTGCAACGGCCACAAGGGAAACCGGATGCCCGAAGAAGCACGGATGAGCCTGCTTTTTCTGCCCTATGTACCCAGTCTGCATGAGGACATGATCTTGCGCGGACGGCGCATCGTTGCCGACCAGATGGACTTCTTGCTCGCATCCGTGCCGCGCAGTTCACGGCTGCACGCTTGAGGGCGCACCGGACCTGCCGACGCGGCCCATCACATCGCCGCGGCGCGGCGCCCCAGCCGACACCTCTTTGGGAGACACCCACCATGAAGGCAGTACCGTCACGATGGGCTCCGGCCTTGCTGCTGGTTGCGTTGTCAGCCTGCAGCACCAGCAGCCCAGACGTGATCGGTCGTGGCGAAGCGCAGCGCTTGTCCACCGTCGTCGACGCCGTGGTGCTGAGCACCCGGCCGGTGGTGGTGGAAGGCTCGCAGAGCGGTGTCGGTTCCACCGCTGGTGGCTTGATCGGCGGCATTGCCGGCAGCACGGTGGGTGGCCAGCGCGAAGCGATAGTGGTCGGCGTGCTCGGCGCGGTGGTGGGCGGGGTGATGGGCAACGTGGTGGAGCGCAGCGTCACCCGCGAGCCGGCGCTGGAGATCCTGGTGCAACTGAACAATGGCGACCGCCGCGCCGTGGTGCAGGCGCTGGCCACAGAGACCTTCGCGCCAGGCGACGCCGTGATCCTGGTGAGCACGGGCGGCAAGGTGCGGGTGACCAGGGCCCCGCCGCTGGCCCCGCAACCGGCTGCCATCGTGCCAGCCCCAGGCTAGAGCTGACGCCAGCATCTGACTGTCGGTACACGCTGGCCGCGCAGAGTGCGGGTGCGTAAGCGGTAGGCCGCATGCGTGGCGCCAACGCCGCACACACCGCTGAAATGCAATCGGCCCGCAGGTCACCCTGCGGGCCGATTCACGCGTCTGTACGCGCCTCTGTCTGCTCCACACCTGAGCAGGGCTGGCCAGCGCCAGCCTGCCCGGCGTCAAGACCTCATCAGGCGCGCGTGGTGTTCAGGTTCGGGTAGCGCACATGCTCCACCAGGTCCTGTGTTTCTTGCGACGGTGCGGGCGTCAGCAAACTGACGATGATGATCACCGCAAAGCCCAGCGGCACGCCAAAGATACCGGCCGAGATCGGCAGGATGCCGAACCACAGCTCGATCGGCGAGGTGACGCCGAAGATGCCGCGCAGCCAGGCCTGGGTGGTCACCATGTAATAGAACGTGATGCCCAAACCGGAAAGCATGCCCAGCGTCGCGCCCCACTTGTTGGCGCGTTTCCAGAACACACCCAGCACCAGGGCCGGGAAGAAGGCCGCAGCAGCAAAAGAGAACGCCGCCGCAACCAGGAACAGGATGTCAGCCGGTTTCTGCGCCGCCACTGAGGCCGCCGCCAAGGCCACCACCAACAGCAGCACCTTGGAGACCATCACCCGGCGGGCCGTGGGCGCATTGGGATCGATCATCTTGTAGTACACGTCATGGCTCAGCGCGTTGGCGATGGTCAGCAGCAGGCCGTCGGCCGTGGACAGCGCAGCAGCCAGGCCACCCGCAGCCACCATGCCCGATACGACGTAAGGAAGGCCACCGATTTCCGGCGTCGCCAGCACGATGATGTCGCCGCCAATGCGCATTTCGCCCAGCTGGAAGATGCCGTCCTTGTTGATGTCGGCAACAGACAGCAGTGCAGGGTCGACCTTGGTCCAGGCCGAGATCCAGGCCGGCAGCTTGTCGAAGGGCGTGCCCACCAACACGTTGAACACCTCGTACTTGACCAGCACGGCCAATGCGGGCGCCGTGAAGTACAGCAAGAAGATGAAGAACAGCGACCAGGTCACCGAGTCCCGCGCGTCCTTCACCGAAGGCGTGGTGTAGTAGCGCATCAGGATGTGGGGCAGCGCAGCGGTGCCCACCATCAGGCAGAACACCAGTGCCAGGAAGTTGCGGCGCGATTCGTTGAAGGTTTTCTGCGCCTTCTCGTCGCCATTGGGGTCACCCGCGTACTGCGCAGCATGGCGCGGCATGCCCGCCAGCGGCCGGGCGCGGCCATCGGCTGCTGCCTTGGCCTTGGTCCAGGCGTCCTTGGCCGCAGCAGCGTCCTTCGGAACGCCAGCCAGTGCCTTCTCAGCGGCCTGCAAGTCAGCCAGCGGTGCCGTGGCGGCCTTCAATTCAGCCACTCTGGTTTCGGCGGCAGCCTTGTCGGCAGCCAGTGCGGCCGGCACGTCTTTCAGCTTGGCCGCCAGGTCGTCAGACTGCTTCTTGAAGATCGCGATGACTTCCTTTTCCTTCGGGTCGTCGATCAGCTTCTTCTCTTGCGCCGTGACCTTTTCAAGCTGGTAGCCATAGATCGCCTGCGGAATCGGCACGCCGGTCTGTTTGACCGACAACCACACCACC
>JBBQMM010000333.1:0-5234 GCA_038328935.1 Burkholderiales bacterium | reverse complement strand
CACGGTGCGCGGTGCCGGCACCACGGTGTGCAGCGTGAAGTGGTGGTGCAGGGCGACCGGATCGATCCGCGTGTCCACGCCGCCACCCGCCAGCAGCGCGGGCAGGCTCGACGCGAAGCGCAGTCGCTGGCCGTCCTGCGCCAGGTACAGCGGCTTGATGCCGAAACGGTCGCGCGCAAGAAACAGGCTGGCACGCTGCCCATCGTGTGCTTCGCGCACGTCCCAGATGGCGAAGGCGAACATGCCGTAGAAGCGTTGCACACACGCTTCGCCCCAGGCGTGATAGGCCTTCAGGATCACCTCGCTGTCGCCCTCGGAGAAGAAGGCATAGCCCAACGCCATCAGCTCCGTGCGCAACTCGCGATAGTTGTAGATCGTGCCGTTGAAGACCAGGGCCAGTTGCAGCACGGTGTCCACCATCGGCTGGTCGGCACTCGGCGACAAGTCGATGATGGCCAGGCGCCGATGACCGAAGGCCAGCGGCCCGACGGCGAACGTGCCCGCGTGGTCGGGCCCGCGGCGGGCCAGTTTTTCCGACATGCGTTCGACCGCCCGCAGGTCGGGCGGTTCGCCGTCGAATCTCAGTTCACCGCAGATGCCGCACATGTCCACCAGAGCCGGTGGGCGCTGCCGACGACGGCGCGGCGGCTGACCCGACCGCACCAAACAACCACTCCCGCATTCGATCACGCTCGGCAGCGGTGGGCCAGGCGGGGTTTTCAAGATCGGCTGTCGGTGCCTGCGTGGCGGCGGGTGTCTGCGCTGGATCGACCCGTCCTTTGGCGTCGAAATGCACCAGGCTGTAGTTCTCGTTGACGACCGCTTCCGGCGCACCGCGCTTCAGGCGCACATACCAGTCGGCCAGGCGCAGGGTGTGCCCGGCCATGGCCTCGGCAGTTGCCTGGCCGCGCGCCAGCGCGACGTACAAGGCATGCGGTACCGCGTGAACACCACTGCTGTCGTCGAGCAGAAAAACGTAGGAGGCATGCGAGGCGTCTTCGCTGTCGTCGCCACTGCTGCTATCACCACTGCTGCTATCGCTACTGCTGCTATCGCCACTGCTGCTATCGCCACTGCAGGCATCACCACTGCAGGCATCGAGGCCTCGGCCCGATGTGTCGGCTGCGCTGTAGACAGGCGCAAAGCCGCCGCCCGCAGTGCGGAAGTTGGTGGTCTGCCCCTGGTAGAGCCGCGCCGCCACCCACTGCACCGCGCCGTCGTAGGTGTAGGCGCGAAGGTCGAACTTCATGGCCTTGGTGGGCTCTGTGGCCACGCCCGCGTCGCCAGCGCGCGCCGCGGGCTGTGCTTTCATCGCGGCCGCGTTGTCGATCAGCCGCTGCCCGGGTGCCACGATGGCCTGGGCCACATAGTCGCCGGCCAGGATGTCCTGCCAGACCCGCTTGGTCAGCTTGTCTCCCCGGTAGGCTGCGCGGCTGCCGAATCCCGCGACGGGCTTGAAGAACAAGCCGCGGCGCGCGTCCCACAAACGCTGTGCGTCGGCAGCGTCGACCACCTCGGTGCGGGGCACGTGGTCGAGCAGGACCTGCTGTGTGGCTGTCGGCACGCCCAACGCCTGCAGCCGCGCGCCGTCGCTGAACAGCGCGAGGTGGCGCTTGTCGGCGTAAAGCGCATGGGCCTGCGGATGCGGCGTCAGCACCACGGCCTGCTGCAGGTACGCCTCACGCAGCGCCGCGCTGGCCGACTGCTCCAGGTAGAAGTCGGTCAAGCGGTTGTAGACCAGGTCGATGGCCAGCTCGCCGTGCCACAACACGCCGTCGCGCCATTGCAGCGCGGCCGGATCTGCGATGACTGCGCGCAGGCCATGCCGCTCGAACAGTTGCTGGAAGAGCAGGAATTCGGGGTACAGGTATTGATCTTCGGGTGCTGCATCGACGATGGCGATATTGGCCAGTGGGCGGGAGCTGCCAGCCAACAGCCATTCGTGCCTGAACATCGCGACGATCTGCTGCTCGAAGCGGGCCACGCTGGCCAGCGTGGGCACCATGGATTCAACCGCGTTGCAGCAGGCACGCTGTGCTCGGGCCAGCACGGCGTTGAGCATCGCTCCGCCTGCGTTGGTGTTGATCTCGATCAGCCCGAGGTGACCTTCACTCAGGTGAAAGTCATAACCGAAAAAGACACCGAGCGGCCCACCGTTGCCGAGCCGCGCGATGCTCGGCGCGGCAGCCAGCACCTGCTCTCGATAGGCTGGAAGGGCCACCACCGATTCGACGGCCTGCATCACCTGCGCCATGCGGTGCAGCTGCCGCGCCGCCACGAACACGGGCACCGCTGAGAAGAGGAACGGACACCGCTGGCGGACCATCGCCGACAGGCCGGGTTGTCCGAGTTCCGAATCGAGGTCGCGGGCCAGCGCTTGCCTGTCCAGACTCAGGCAAAAGCAGTCGCTGTTGAGCAGCTCGATGGGACTGCGGGGCGTCTCGAGTCCTGGTGATGGCAAGACAGCGCTCATGGAGGGTTGATGACGAAAGGGCGGTGGGGATTCGATGGGTGTGTCATCGGCGATCAGCAATCGGCGGTCGGCGGTCGTTCGTCAGCGGTCAGCGGTCAGCGGTCAGCGCTCAGCGGTCAGCGGTCCGCGCGACAGTCATCCGGCACAGGGTATCAGTCGCTCCCCTGGCTGTCTGTTCGATACCCGACCCAGTGACGGGCTGGACGCGATCTGCGTGGCAGTTTGATAGGGAGACCACGCAGCTGCAGTGGCCGCCTCGCTCGCCGCCCGCCGGCCCGCCAACGGTGTTTTCTGCCGTGGAGCGTGGCGGTCTGCTACAAATGATCCATGGCAAACAGATTCGGCCTTCACCCTGGTGTCGGCGCTGCACTCGGCGCTGCGCTGCTGTTCGGCGCCGGCACGCCGCTGGCCAAGGTGCTGCTGACGGGCACCGATCCCTGGCTGCTGGCGGGGCTGCTCTATCTCGGTTCGGGTCTGGGCCTGACGCTGTGGCAAATGCTCAGACGCGGCGAACGTCGCGCACGGCTGGCTCCCGGCGAATGGCCATGGCTGGCCGGTGCCGTGCTGTTCGGCGGGGTGGTCGGGCCCGTGCTGCTGATGTGGGGACTGGCCGGCATGCCGGCGTCGGGTGCGGCTCTGCTGCTGAATGCCGAGGGCGTGTTCACGGCGGTCATCGCCTGGGTCGTGTTCCGCGAGAACGTCGACCGTCGCATCTTGCTGGGCATGGTGGCCATCGTGGCCGGCGCGGTGGTGCTGAGCTGGCCGGCGCAGGCCCGGTTCGGCGACGCGATGCCGGCGCTGGCCGTGCTCGGCGCATGCCTGGCCTGGGGCATCGACAACAACCTCACACGAAAGGTCTCGCTCGCCGATGCCGCCTGGCTGGCATCGGTCAAAGGCCTGGGCGCGGGTACCACCAACCTGGCGTTGGCGTTGGCATTGGGCGCTGCGTGGCCATCCGCGCTCCAGGTCGGCGGCGCGCTGGCGGTGGGCCTGCTGGCCTATGGCTGCAGCCTGGTGCTGTTCGTCCTGGCCCTGCGTCACCTGGGAACGGCGCGCACCGGGGCTTACTTCAGCGTGGCACCGTTCTTTGGTGCGCTGGTGGCCGTGCTGGGCTTGGGTGAACCGGTGACCACGCCGGTGCTGATTGCCGGGGCGCTGATGGCCATCGGCATCGGGCTGCACTTGAGCGAGCGGCACGGGCACGCGCACGCGCACGGTGTGCTGGAGCACGAACACGCGCACGAACACGATGCGCATCACCAGCATGCGCATGACGGGCCGCACTCCGCTGTCTTGTCCGGCGCGCCAGACCTGTCCCACACGCATCGGCACCGCCACGAGCCGCTGCGCCACGATCACCCGCACTTTCCGGACGCGCATCACCAGCACGGACACCACTGACCGACAGGGTCCGGGGTCGGGTCCTGGTGTCGACCCGATCGTCGGCCGCTGCCTGGCCTGCTGCACCCGGCTGCCCACGGGCTGTGGCCGTTATCCTTCATACCCATGTACGCGTCCTTCTTCGGCCTCACGCAAGAGCCCTTTTCCATCGCGCCCGACCCGCGCTTTCTCTTCATGAGCGAGCGCCACCGCGAGGCCCTGGCGCATCTGCTGTATGGCTTGTCGGCAGGCGGTGGCTTCGTCTTGCTGACGGGTGAAATCGGCGCCGGCAAGACGACGGTGTGTCGCGGCTTTCTGGAGCAGGTGCCCGCCAGCTGCGCCGTGGCCTACATCTTCAACCCCAAGCTCACCGTGCCCGAACTGCTGCGTACCGTGTGCGACGAGTTCGGCGTCGCGCTGCCCGCCGCAGCCGCCGGTGGCGAGCTCACCATCAAGGCGCAGGTCGATGCGCTGAACGCCTTCTTGCTCGAAGGCCACGCCCATGGCCGGCAGGCGGTGCTGGTCATCGACGAAGCGCAAAGCCTCAGCGCCGAGGTGCTGGAACAGCTGCGCTTGCTGACCAATCTGGAAACGTCTGAACGCAAGCTGCTGCAGATCATCCTCATCGGGCAGCCCGAACTGCGCGACATGCTGGCCCGGCCCGAGCTCGAGCAGCTGGCGCAGCGGGTGATTGCGCGCTACCACCTGGACGCCCTGTCGGCCGAAGAGACGCCGCTGTACATCCGCCACCGGCTGGCCGTGGCGGGGCCGAACGCGGCCCTGCCCTTTGATCCGGGCGCACTGGCAGCGCTGCACCGCATCAGCGGTGGTGTGCCCAGGCGCATCAACCTGCTGGCCGACCGTGCGCTGCTCGGTGCCTACGGTCAGGGGCAGCAATTGGCCACGCGCGAAGTGGTGGAGCAGGCGGCGCAGGAGGTGTTCGGCACCACGGGTCGGGCCGCTGGATCAACGGCGGCGCAGGCCGCTCCCGCCTGGTGGCGGCCCCGCATGGTCTGGGCCCTGGCTGCGCTGCTGGCAGTGGGGCTGCTGGTCTTGCTGCTGCTGGTGTGGTCGCTGGGCCTGGGCTCGCCGGGTACGGCGGTGAACCGCAAGGCAGCCCTGGCTGCGTCTGCGTCTGCGCCTGCGCCTGCATCTCGGCCTGCGCCTGCGGCCGCCACGTCGGTGCCTGCCGGGGGCGGCGCTGCCGGCGCTGCTGCCGGCAGCGCCATGGCGGGTCCGGTGGGCGATGTGGACCGTGGTTCGGCCGGCGCTGCAGTGAGCGTGGCGGGGGCCGCGGTGACCGCTCCGACTCCGCGGCCCGCGCTGCCCGCCGGCACCAGCACCGATGTGCAGGCCTTGCTGCGCAGCGCGCCCGGCACCG
>JBBQMM010000332.1:0-5237 GCA_038328935.1 Burkholderiales bacterium | reverse complement strand
AACCCGACGGCTACACGCTCAGCCAGCTGCCGCACGGCGTCTTTCGCATCCCGCACATGCAGAAGACGCAGTTCAACACGCTGACCGACTTCACGTGGATCGCGTGCCTCACCGGTTACACCTTCGGTCTGGTGGTGCCGTCTGACGGCCCGGTAAAGAGCGTTGCGGATCTGGTGGCCTTTGCCAAGGCCAACCCCGAGACGTTCACCTACGGCAGCACCGGCACCGGCACCAGCCCGCATCTGGCGGTGGAAGAGTTTGCGCAACGCGCCGGCATCAAGCTCACCCATGTGCCGTTCAAGGGCAATGCCGACAACATGCAGGCCATCCTGGGCGGCCACACCATGGGTGCCAGCGACGCCACCGGCTGGGCGCCGCACGTGGAAAGCGGCAAGCTGCGCCTGATTGCCACCTACGGCAGCAAGCGCACGAAGCGCTGGCCGACCGTGCCCACGCTGGACGAACTGGGCTACAAGACGGTGAGCGATTCACCCTTCGGCGTCTGCGGACCCAAGGGCATGGACCCGGCGATCACGCGCACGCTGCACGACGCGTTCAAGAAAACGCTGGAAGACCCTGCCGTGCTGTCCATTTTCGACAAGTTCGACCAGACCGTGATCTACATGGGCACCGACGAGTACACCCGCTTTGCACGCGAGAGCTTTACGGCCGAGAAGGCCACCATCGAGCGGCTGGGCATGGCGAACAAGGGGTGAGCCGGGACGCAAACAGTCCCGTGGGCTGTGCTTGCGGACGGTGGTGCCAGGCGTTGGCCAGGACCGCTCGGCGCCGCGGCGTGCAGCAAGCAGACGGCGAACGCTGCCGCCACCGCTGCTGCCACCGCTGCCGCGGCCGTTCGCGCCAGCCATCTGCTCGCCGACAATTGCGCCATGTCTTCGCACGTCACCCTGCGCCAGTTCCGCTACTTCATCGCTGTGGCGGAGAGCGGCAGCGTGGCCGCGGCTTCGCGCATGCTCAACATCGCGCAAAGTGCGGTCACCAAGAGCATGCAGGAACTGGAAGACGACCTCGGCCGCACGCTGTTCGCGCGCAGTTCGCGCGGCATGCAACTGACGCCGCAAGGTCACCGCTTTCTGGCCAGCGCCCGTACGGTGCTCGCCACCGTGGCCGAGGCGACGCGCCAACGCAGCGACGATGAGAGCACGCCAGGCCTCAGTGGCACCCTGGCCGTGGGCGTGACGACGCTGGTTGCTGGCTACTACCTGAGCGACCTGTTCAGCCGCTACCGCCGCAGCTGCCCGCGGGTGCAGGTCTTTGTCACCGAAGACACGCCGCGGTTCCTGGAACACCTGCTGATCAACGGCGAGCTCGACGTGGCCATCATGCTCAGCAGTGCCTTGAGCGAGCCGCAGGCCCTGGTGGCTGAAACGCTGACACGCAGCCCCAGCCGCGTCTGGCTGCCGTCGAACCACCCGCTGTGTGCGCAGGACGAGTTGACGCTGGCCGACTGCGCGCGCTGCGACCAGATCGTGCTGGAGGCCGACCGCATCGACGAGCTGATGCGCGCGGTGTGGGCGCGGCAGCAACTGAAGACGCGCACCATTCTGCGCACCAGTTCTCTCGAAGCGGTGCGCTCGCTGGTGGGGGCCGGCGCCGGCATCGCCGTGTTGCCGGACTTCCTGTACCGGCCCTGGACCCTGGATGCAGAGCATGTCGAAGTGCGGCCCCTGCGCGATGCGCTGCCCACCGTGGACGTGGGCCTGGTGTGGCGGCGCGGCAGCGGGCTGAAGCCAGTGGCGGCAGAGTTCATCGAGCTGGCGCGCGAAGGCTCGCGCGCGCGCCGGCCCTGAGCTTCAGCCCAAGCTCCAGCGCAACTGCCGGCCTGCGCTTCTACAGCTTGACCATCACGTGCCGTGGCACGGTGTAGTCCTCCAGCGCGTACATGCTCATGTCCTTGCCGTAGCCGCTGCTCTTCAGGCCGCCGTGCGGCATCTCGTTGACGAGCATGAAGTGGGTGTTGATCCAGGTGCAGCCGTAGCGCAGTTTCCTGGCCACGCGCATGGCGCGGCCCACGTCCTGCGTCCAGACGCTGCTGGCCAGGCCGTATTCGCTGTCGTTGGCCCAGGTGATGGCTTGTTCGGTGTCGGTGAAGCGCGTCACGCTGACCACGGGGCCGAAGACCTCGCGCTTGACGATCTCGTCTTCCTGGCGCGCCCCGGCCACCACCGTGGGTTCGTAGAAGAAGCCACTGCCGCTGCGCACCTTGCCGCCGGCGGTGATTTCCATGTGGCCGGCCATCTGCGCGCGCTCCACAAAGCTCGCCACGCGGCTGCGCTGGCGGTCGCTGATGAGCGGGCCGATCTCGACATCGGGCTCGTCCTGCAGGCCCATGCGGATGCCCTTGACGGCGCTGGACAGGTCGGCCACCAGCTTGTCGTAGATCTTGCCGCCGGCGTAGATGCGGCAGGCTGCGGTGCAGTCCTGGCCGGCGTTGTAGTAGCCGAAGGTGCGCAAGCCCTCGACCACGGCGGCCAGGTCGGCGTCGTCGAACACCAGCACGGGTGCTTTGCCACCCAGCTCGAGGTGCGTGCGTTTGAGCGTGCCGCTGGCAGCCTGCAAGATCTTGCGGCCGGTCGACACGTCGCCCGTCACGCTGACCATCGCCACCTTGGGGTGTTCGACCAGCGGTTGGCCCACCGTGGCGCCGCGCCCGGCGATGGCGTTGAACACGCCCTTGGGGAAGATGTCGGCGGCCACGCGGGCCAGCAGCAGCGTCGTCAGCGGCGTCTGTTCACTGGGCTTGATGACCACCGTGTTGCCGGCGGCCAGCGCCGGCGCCGTTTTCCACGCCGCCATCAGCAGCGGGTAGTTCCAGGGCGCGATGCTCGCCACCACGCCCACCGCGTCGCGGCGGACCATGCTGGTGTGGCCGGCCAGGTACTCACCGGCCAGCGGGCCGCCCATGCAGCGCGCGGCGCCGGCGAAGTAGCGGAAGCAGTCGGCGATGGCCGGGATCTCGTCGGCCAGTGCGCGCGCATAGGGCTTGCCGCAGTTCAGGCTTTCCAGGCGCGCGAACTCTTCGGCGCGCGCTTCGATGGCGTCCGCGAGCTTCAGCAATAACCGGCTGCGTTCCATCGGCGTGGTCTCGCTCCAGCCGTCGAAGGCGCGGTGCGCGGCCGACACCGCCTTGTGCACCTGCTCGGGGCTGGCCTCGGGCACCAGCACCAGCAGTTCACCGGTGGCGGGGTTGAGCACGCGTTCGGCTTCGCCCTCGCCGGGCACGAAGGCGCCGTCGATGAAGAGGTCGGTGGGCAAATGGGGCAAATGAACGGGCAAGTTCGTGGGGGTCATGGTGGCAGCTCCTTTTTTTCAGCGATGGCCGGGTTCGTCGGCACGGGTCAGCAGGTAGGCAACAAGAATGGGGACGAAGGTCAAGGCGATGATCACCACGGCGACGACGTTGGTGACCGGGCGCTGGCGTGGCCGGATCAGCTCTTGCAGCATCCAGATGGGCAGCGTGGTCTGCTGCCCGGCAGTGAAGGTGGTGACGATGACCTCGTCGAAACTCAGCGCGAAAGCCAGCAGCGCACCGGCCAGCAGCGCGCTGCCCAGCTGCGGCAGGATGATGTAGCGCACGGTCTGGAACCCGTCGGCGCCGAGGTCCATGCTGGCCTCGATGAGGTTGGGGTTCAGCCGCCGCAGCCGCGCCACGGCGTTGTTGAACACCACCACCACGCAAAAGGTGGCGTGGCCGATAACGATGGTCCAGAAGCTGAACGGAATCTCCAGCGTGTGGAAGCCCGAGCGCAAAGCGATGCCGGTGATGATGCCGGGCAGCGCGATGGGCAGGATCAGCAGCAACGAGACCGCGTCGCGGCCGAAGAAGGTGGCACGCGCCAGCGCTGCAGCAGCCAGTGTGCCCAGCACCAGTGCCACGGCCGTGCTGCAGGCAGCGACCTGGAAACTGAGCTTGATGGCGGCCCACACGTCTTCGCGTTCCCAGGCCACGGCGAACCACTGCGTGGTCAGCGCCGGCGGTGGAAAGACATAACTCTTGTCTTCCGCGCTGAAGGCATACAGCACGATGAGCGCCAGCGGAATGTGCAGGAACAGCACCACCGCCCAGGCGCTGATGCGCAACCATCTAGAGGGCATCGAAAGCCCCCTTGCGTTTGGCCAGCCACAGGTACACGCCGATGACCACGATGGGCACGAGCGAAAACGCCGCGGCAAAGGGAATGTTGCCGGCCACGCCTTGCTGGCGGTAGACGATCTGGCCGATGTACAGCGTGCTGTCGCCGATGACCTGCGGGATGATGTAGTCGCCCAACGTCAGACTGAAAGTGAAGATCGAACCTGCCGCCACGCCGGGCAGGGCCAGCGGCAGGATCACGCTGCGGAAGGTCTGCGCCGGGCGCGCGCCGAGGTCGGCGCTCGCTTCCAGCGTCGAGGCCGGAATGCGCTCGATGGCCGCCATGATGGGCAGCACCATGAAGGGCAGCCACATGTAGACGAACACGATGAAGGTGCCCAGTGTGGAAAAGCTCAGGCTGGGCCCGCCGATGGCCGGCGTGGCGAGCAGCGCGTCCAGCAGCCACTGTGCATGCAGTTGCTGCGCCAGCCAGGAGATGGCGCCTTCCTTGGCCAGCAGCAATTTCCACGCGTACAGGCGCACCAGGTAGCTGCTCCACAGCGGCAGCATGACGGCGATGTAGAGCGCCGCTTTTTGCGCGCCGCGCGCATGGCGCGCCATGTAATAGGCCAGTGGAAAGGCCAGCACGGTGCAGGCCAGCGTGACGGCGATGGCCATCAGGATGGTGCGCCGCGCGGAGTCCAGGTTGGCCGGCTCCAGCAGCGCGACGAAGTTGCTGAAACCGACTTCGCGCACGACCTGACCGGTGAAGTCGTCGAGCCTGAAAAACGCATTCGCCAGCAGCGCGAACAGGCTGCCGAGGTAGATGACACCGAACCACAGCAGCACGGGCCCCAGCAGCGCCAGCAGCAGCAGACCACGGCGCGTGTAGAGCAGGTCGGACAGGCGGCGAAGCGGGCCGTTCGTCGCGCCGCCGGAGTCGATCAGGGTGCCGTGGGCAACGCGCATGGCCTGGGTGTCGCAGAGGCGTGAAGAAGTGAAGCTTTGGCGGCGCTCAGCCGGTGGCCAGCGCATGCACGGCGCTGGCATCCCAGTGCAAGTGCACACTGCTGCCCAGAGCCGGTGCCGCCCGGCCCAGCCCGGCGGGCAGGTCGGCCTGCACGGTGGCCGCAGGTGTTTGCAC
>JBBQMM010000331.1:0-5286 GCA_038328935.1 Burkholderiales bacterium | reverse complement strand
ACTGGCCCGCCGAGAAGCCATGGGGCGGGTATCGGGCTGGGGCTGGAGCTTCGGCTACTTCGGCGGCATGCTGACCTTGGGCCTGAGCCTGGGCTACGTGCTCTGGGCGCAGGGGCGCGGGCTGCCGGCGACGCACTTCGTGCCCGTGAGCATGCTGATCACGGCCACGGTCTACGCAGGGGCATCGCTCGCCACTTTCTGGTTGCTGCAAGAACGCGCCCAGCCCCAGCCCCACGTGCAGGCTGGCGCCAAGGCCGCAGTGTTGCGCTTGCGCCAGACTTGGCAGCAGGCCAGCCGTTACGAAGACTTCGTCAGGCTGCTGGCGTGCGCGCTCTTCTACCAGGCCGGCATATCGGTGGTGATCGCGCTGGCTGCCGTCTATGCAGAGCAGGTGCTGGGATTCAAGCAGACGCAGACGATGATGCTGGTGTTTCTGGTGAACATCACATCGGCGGTGGGCGCTTTTGGATTCGGCTACCTGCAGGACCGTATCGGCCATCGGCCTGCGCTGGCCATCACGTTGGGGGGTTGGGTGCTGATGCGGGTGCTGGCCGTGATGGCCACGACTCCGGGCCTGTTCTGGGTGGCCGCAGTGCTGGCTGGACTGTGCATGGGCAGCAGCCAGTCGGCGGGGCGGGCCATGGCGGCCCTTTTCGCTCCGCCCGCACAGACCGCCGAGTTCTTCGGTTTGTGGACCTTTGCGGTGCGCCTGTCGGCCATCCTCGGTCCCATCACCTATGGCCTGGTGACGTGGTTCACTTCGGGCAACCACCGCATCGCCATCCTCAGCACGGGCTGCTTCTTCCTGGTCGGCCTGGTGTTGCTGCGTCGCATCGATGTGGCGCGAGGCAGCCGGGCGGCCCAGGGCTTGCCGCGTTGATCCGGATCGACTGGCAGCAAAATAGTACGGTCGTTCTATTGTTCGCATCGGTGCGGATGCAAGCCGCGGTCGGCGGCCTAGAATCTTCGTCTTAGGTCAACGTCAATTCATCGCAGGAGCGTCGTTCATGAAGGTGCTGGTTCCCGTCAAGCGGGTGGTGGACTACAACGTCAAGGTGCGGGTCAAGAGCGACGGCACGGGCGTCGACATTGCCAACGTCAAGATGAGCATGAATCCCTTTGACGAGATCGCCGTCGAAGAGGCGGTGCGGCTGAGAGAGAAGGGTGTGGTCACCGAGGTCATCGCCGTATCTTGTGGAGTCACCCAATGCCAGGAAACGCTGCGCACGGCGATGGCCATCGGTGCCGACCGCGCCATCCTGGTGGAGTGCAGCGACGAATTGCAACCGCTGGCAGTGGCCAAGTTGCTGAAGGCGCTGATCGACAAGGAACAACCCGGCCTCGTGATCCTGGGCAAGCAGGCCATCGACGACGACTGCAACCAGACCGGCCAGATGCTGGCAGCGCTGGCCGGGCTGCCCCAGGCCACCTTTGCTTCCAAGGTCGAAGTGGCCGATGGTTTTGCCTCCGTCACGCGCGAAGTGGACGGTGGATCAGAGACCCTGAAGATCAAGTTGCCGGCGGTGATCACCACTGACCTGCGCCTGAACGAGCCGCGTTACGTCACGCTGCCCAACATCATGAAGGCCAAGAAAAAGCAGTTGGACGTCTTCAAGCCCGCTGACCTGGGTGTCGACGTGGCCCCGCGCATCAAGACGTTGAAGGTCTCCGAGCCGCCCAAACGTGGCGCTGGCATCAAGGTGCCCGACGTGGCCACGCTGGTGGACAAACTGAAGAACGAAGCGAAGGTGATCTGAGATGGCCGCCCTGGTAGTTGCTGAACATGACAACGCGTCCGTCAGGGGCGCGACGCTGAACACCGTGACGGCCGCATTGGCCTGCGGTGGTGACGTGCATGTGCTGATAGCGGGCGCAGGCGCTGCGGCGGCCGCGCAGGCGGCGGCGCAGATCGCGGGCGTCACCAAGGTGCTGCACGCCGATGCGCCGGGCCTCAACCACGGCCTGGCCGAGAACGTGGCGGCGCAGGTGCTGGCGGTGGCCAGCAAGTACAGCCACATCCTGTTTCCGGCCACGGCCAGTGGCAAGAACGTGGCGCCCAGAGTGGCAGCGTTGCTGGACGTGGCGCAGATCAGCGACGCCACCAAGGTGCTGTCTGCCGACACCTTCGAGCGCCCCATTTACGCGGGCAACGCGATGGCCACGGTGCAGAGCCTGGACGCCACCAAGGTGATCACGGTGCGCACCACCGGCTTCGACCCGGCCGCCGCCAGCGGCGGCAGCGCTGCCATCGAAGTGTTGACTGCTGTGGCCGACTTCGGCAGCACCACGTTCATGGGCAGCGAGATCGCCAAGAGCGACCGCCCCGAGCTGACAGCGGCGAAGATCATCGTCAGCGGTGGCCGTGCGCTGGGCAGCAGCGAGAAGTTCACCGACGTGCTGACCCCGCTGGCCGACAAGCTGGGCGCTGCGTTGGGTGCCAGCCGCGCTGCCGTCGACGCTGGCTACGCGCCCAACGACTGGCAGGTGGGCCAGACCGGCAAGATCGTTGCGCCCCAGCTCTACGTGGCCTGCGGCATCAGCGGCGCCATCCAGCACCTGGCGGGCATGAAGGACAGCAAGGTCATCGTGGCCATCAACAAGGACCCTGAAGCGCCGATTTTCAGCGTTGCCGACTACGGGCTCGAAGCCGACCTCTTCACCGCCGTTCCTGAATTGACCAGCCGCCTGTAAAGCGGGCACACAACCCAGGGGCGCCCCATGCGGCGCCCTTGTTTCATCTGGAGACCGATTCATGACCTACCGCGCCCCCATCAAAGACATGCTCTTCGTGATGAAAGAGCTGGCGGGCATCGAAGCCGTGGCAGCCCTTCCAGGCTTCGAGGACGCCGGTCTCGACACTGCGCAGGCGGTGCTGGAAGAAAGTGCCAAGTTCACCGAGACCGTGCTGGCGCCGCTGAATTGGGAGGGCGACAAGAATCCTTCGACGTTCAAAGCCGGCGTCGTCACCACCACGCCGGGGTTCAAGGCCGCGTTCAGGCAGTTCTCCGAAGGCGGCTGGCAGGCGCTGCAGCACCCGCCCGCATTTGGCGGACAAGGGCTGCCCAAGCTCATCCACACCGCATGCTCGGAGATGCTCAACAGCGCCAACATGAGCTTTGCGCTGTGCCCGCTGCTCACCGATGGCGCGGTCGAAGCGTTGCTGACGGCAGGCTCCCCCGAGCAGCGGGCGGCCTACATCCCGAAGATGATCGACGGCACCTGGACCGGCTCGATGAACCTCACCGAACCGCAGGCCGGCAGCGATCTGGCGGCGGTGCGCACCCGCGCCGAGCCTCAGCCGGACGGCAGCTACAGAATCTTCGGCACCAAGATCTACATCACCTACGGCGAGCATGACATGGCGGACAACATCGTCCACCTGGTGCTGGCCCGTGTGGTGGGTGCGCCCGAGGGCGTGAAGGGCATCTCGCTGTTCATCTGCCCGAAGTTCCTGGTCAACGGCGACGGCAGCCTGGGCGAGCGCAACGACGTGCATTGCATCAGCATCGAACACAAGCTGGGCATCAAGGCCAGCCCCACGGCGGTGCTGCAGTACGGTGATGGCATCTCGAAGCCTGGCGGTGCGGGCGGCGCAGTGGCCACCCTGATCGGGCAGGAAAACCGCGGTCTGGAGTACATGTTCATCATGATGAATGCAGCGCGCTTCGGAGTCGGCGTGCAGGGCATCGGGTTGGCCGAACGTGCCTACCAGAAGGCGGTGCAGTACGCGCGGGACCGCGTGCAGAGCCGGCCCGTGGATGGCTCGCTGCCCAAGGCGGGCGCCATCATTCACCACCCCGATGTGCGGCGCATGCTGATGACGATGCGCGCCTACACCGAAGGCTGCCGCGCCATGGCGCTGGTGGGCGCTGCAGCGTACGACGCTGCCCACGCCCATGCCGATGCCGATGTGCGAAAGCAGAACCATGCTTTCTACGAGTTTCTGGTGCCCTTGATCAAGGGCCTGTCCACCGAGATGAGCCTGGAGGTGGCCAGGCTGGGTGTGCAGGTGCACGGTGGCATGGGTTTCATCGAGGAAACCGGTGCGGCGCAGTACCTGCGCGACGCCAGGATCCTGACCATCTACGAAGGCACCACGGCGATTCAGGCCAACGACCTGGTGGGCCGCAAGACGGCCCGCGACGGCGGGCAGGTGGCGCGCGCCATCGCAGCCCAGATCGAGGCGACCGAAGACCAACTGCGCGCGCGGCCCAGCGCAGCCGGGCATCGCATGGCCCAGCGGCTGACCGCCGGCCGCCTGGCCTTCCTGGAGGCCGTCGACTTCGTGGCCGGCCACACCAAGGCACAGCCGAACGCGGTGTTCGCCGGCAGCGTGCCCTACCTGATGCTGGCCGGGACGGTGGTGGCGGGTTGGCAGATGGCTCGGGCGCTGATGGCCGCTGAAGATCGGCTGGCGCAGGGTGTGGACGCCGATTTCATGCAGGCCAAAATCGCCACGGCGCGCTTTTATGCCGATCACATCCTGACCAAGGCACCTTCCCTGCGCGACAGCATCGTTGAAGGAGCTGACGCGGTGACTGCGATGGCCCTGGAGAGCTTTTGATCTGATGCGCGAGTGGTCGGCGGCGCGCCAACGGCTGGCGTTGAGTACGTTGCGGCAACATTGCCTGCAGGAACGGGCGACATGAAGAAGTCAACGGGTCGGTCTGGAGTGCTGGGTGGCGCTTCGCTGCGCAGCGTGTTTCTGCTTTCGCTGTCGGTGTTGGCCTTGTCGGCTTGCAGCAGCATCGGTCTGGGCATCAGCCTGCCGATCGGGGGCTTCGGCAGCATCGGCGTCGGGGTGGGCAGCGACGGCCGTGTCAGCGGTGGCGTGGCGGTGGGCCGCGGCGGAGCGAGCGTGGGCGTGGGCGGCATGGCAGAGCTGCCGCGCCCGGCACCGTCGCGCAGCGAGCCCGCTGCCTCGGCAGCCAAGCCGTGACAGCCGTGACAGCCGTGACAGCCATGCGCCAGGTCGTCGTCAACGCAACGCTGTTCGACAGCGCCAGCGGCACGCTCAAGCCACACACCACCCTCGTCATAGAAGGTGAGCGCGTCGTCGCAGTGAGCCAGGAGCCGCTGCAGGTAGACGGCGCACACCGCATCGACGTCGAAGGCCGCGTGGTGTTGCCCGGGCTCATCGACGCCCACGTGCACGTGGTGGCCACCAGCCACGATCTGGTGGGTCTGGCGCTGCAGCCGCCCTCGCTGGTGGGCGCGCAGAGCAGCCAGATCATGCGCGCCATGTTGCGCCGCGGATTCACCACCGTGCGCGACGCCGCTGGCGCC
>JBBQMM010000330.1:0-5297 GCA_038328935.1 Burkholderiales bacterium | reverse complement strand
CAGCATGTGGGCGCTCCAGCCGTCGCCGATGGCAGCGCTTGGCGCGCGCCAGCAGCAGGCCAGTTCGTTGCCGAGATCCAGCCCCATGAAGTTGCTGTGCGCCGAGGCCACCTCCGCCACGCGCCGCAGGTAGAGCGTTTGCGCTGCGCCGCTGGCGGGCAGGTCGTAGAAGTTGTCGTCGCGCTGGAACGGCGGCTTGTACGCGTAGCCTGATAGCCAGCCGACGAACAGCGTGACGCAGACATCCAGCCTGCGCGCGCCGGCCAGCACCATCAGTGTGTCGAGCCGCTGCAGGTGGGCGCCGCTGACCACCGCCGGATTGGGCTGGAACGCGGGCCACATCAGCATGATGCGGATGTGGTCGGCGCCAATCGCCGCCACGGCGTCGAGATCGCGCGCGATCGCATCGGCGTCGAAGTCGTTCCAGCAGTCCCACCAAGCGCGGGTCGGCACGTAGTTGACGCCGAAGCGGTGCTGCTGCAGGCCATAGCGCATGGCAGTGGGTGCTCTCAGAGCCGTTGTTCGGACGCAGCGTCGAACAGCGAGATTCGCGCGGTGTTGGGCAGCAGGTACAGCGTCGAGTCGGCCTCGGCGACGAGGCCTAGCTCAGCGATCACACCGATGTCAAGCGTTTGCCCGCCGGCGTCGCCGACCGTGAGCCACAGCACCTGGCTGGCACCCATCGGTTCGACCAGCCGCACGCGGGCTTGCAGCGCGCCAGCACGCGGCTCGCGATGGACAGCAATGTCTTCCGGGCGGATGCCGACGACGGCTTCGCGCCCGACGGCGGGGGCAACGCCGCCAAAACCGTAGCCCGAGACATCGATCTCGAGCAGGGGGTGCACGAAACGCAGGCCGTCGCCTGCAGTGCTGGCCTCTAGCCGGCCGCGCACGGTGTTCATCGCCGGCGCACCCAGGAAGCCGGCCACATAGAGGTTGGCCGGCTGGCCGTACACCACCGCTGGCGCGTCGATCTGCTGGATGGCGCCAGCCTTCATCACCGCGATGCGGCTGGCCAGCGTCATGGCTTCGACCTGGTCGTGGGTGACGTAGATCATCGTCGTGCCCAGCGTGGCGTGCAGCTCTTTCAACTCGCGCCGCAGCGTGGCGCGCAGTTTGGCGTCGAGGTTGGACAGCGGCTCATCGAACAGCAGCACCTGGGCCTGGCGCACCAGTGCGCGGCCGATCGCCACACGCTGGCGCTGGCCGCCCGACAGCTGCGCTGGCTTGCGCTGCAAGAGTTCCGTCAGGTGCAGCATGGTGGCCACGCGCTGCACCCGCTCGGCGACCTGCGCCTTCGGCATGCCCGCGATGCGCGGGCCGAAGGCCATGTTCTTCTCGACCGTCATGGTCGGGTACAGCGCGTACGACTGGAACACCATGCCGATGCCCCGGTCTTTGGGGTCGGCCCAGGTGACATCGTTGCCGCCGATCGAGATGCTTCCTGTGCTCGGTTCGATGAACCCCGCGATGCTGTGCAGCAAGGTGCTCTTGCCGCAGCCCGATGGGCCCAGCAGCACCAGGAACTCGCCGGACTGCACATGCAGGTTCAAGCGCTCGATGATGGCGGCGTTGCCCAGGCGGATGCTGAGGTCGTCGATGTTGACGTCGGACATGGTGTCAGTCCTTCAGATTTGCGCTGGCCAGGCAGCAGACGCGATGACGCCGCCGCTGCGGCGGCGGCGGCCGGAGGTTCAGCGCCACCAAAACGGCCATGATGACGTCACTGACGCAGCTGTAGTCGCGGCGGTTGGTGGGTCGCAGGGTCATCGGGACATGCTGAGAGAAACCGAGCAGATGAGGTCTTAGAGTGTTAACGCGCGTTAGTCGCTGATTATGACGATGTCGCGCCGCGCGGAACTTGGTGCTTACGCTAGTGAGTCGGCGCATCGCCCATCTGCGGCGTGACGGCGGACTCATGAGAAACAAAACTTCCCAGTCGTTGATTTGCCGGCATTGCACCCTCACTTGCAGTGCGCATGCCGGCCTGCAAGCCGGCATCGCTTAGCGGGCTCGCCGCATGCGGCTCGAAACCCCCGCCTCGCCCCCGACCCTCTCCCGGGAAGGGAGAGGGAGCAAAGGCCTGGCCGGGACGCCCTTTTTTCTCCGCGAACGCCGGGCGCCGACAGGGGCCTTGGATGCTCTCACCCGGCAGCCAGCGCCAGCGGCGGCGGCACAAAGGCGCGGTAGGCCTCTTCGAGCCAGCGTGCAAACCGCAGGCACACCGGGTCGCCGAAGGCCGGCCCCACCAACTGCGCACCGATGGGCAGGCCCGCTGTCGACAGCTGCAGAGGTACGGCAGTGGACGGCAAGCCCACGACACCGCTGTAGCCGGCCCAGAACAGCTGCGTCGTGCTGGGCTGCGGCTGGCCGTTGACCGCAATCATGCGTTCCCAGCGGTAGCCTTGGTGGTTATGCGCCATGGCCGTGGTGGCTGCAATGGGGCAGATCAGCAAATCAAAACGCTCGAAGAAGGCCGCCCACTGCTGGCGCAGCCGGTGCCGCTCGTCTTCCATCAGCAGCCATTCACGGTGGCTCTGCGTGAAGCCTTTCCAGTGCGCATCGGGGAACTCGCTGCGCACGCCGCTGCACAGCGCCGCCTGCTCCAGCGCCTTCGCATGGCTGGCCTCGGTGAGCTGGCCACACAGGGCGCCGCGCAGGTGGCTGACATAGACGCGCCAACTGGTTTCGCTGTTCACCGGGCGCGCTTGCATATCCACCTGCACGCCGCTCTTGCGCAAAAAGTCTGCCAGCGCCAGCAGCGCGCCTTTCACCTCGCCGTCCACTTCGGCGCGCGGGTCGTCGGCCATGACGGCCACGCGCATCTGCCGCGGCGCGCGCCCGGCGTCGCGCCACTGCATCGGCGTACGCCCCATCGGGCCGTAGGCCGTCAGCGGCGACGTCAGCACCTCCAGCGCCAACGTCAGGTCGTGCGCGCTGCGCGCCAGCGGGCCACCGACGCCGATGTCGATGGCGTCCACGCCCACCTCGCCCGGCAATTCAAGCCCCTGCATCGGCACCACGCCCCAGGTCGACTTGTGGCCCCACACGCCGCAGTAGTGCGCCGGGTTGCGGATGGACGAGCCGATGTCGCTGCCCAGCTCCAGCATCGCCAGGCCAGCAGCCAGCGCTGCTGCCGAGCCGCCCGATGAACCGCCCGGGCTGCGCGCCAGGTCCCACGGGTTGTGGGTGGTGCCGTACACCGGGTTGAAGCTCTGCCAGTCGGCCAGCGCCACCGGCACGTTGGTTTTGCCGTAGATCACCGCGCCGGCGTCCAGCAGCCGTTGCACGCTGACGGCATTGCTGCGCGGCAGGTTGTGGCGGTGGATCTCGTAGCCCTGCGTGGTGGGCGTGCCGACCCAGTCGAAGGCTTCCTTGATGGTCATCGGCAACCCGTGCAGCGGCCCCCAGAGCTGGCCGCGCGCAAGGGCCTCGTCGGCCTGCCGCGCGCGCTGCAGGGCGGCCTCTTCCTGCATCACCACCACCGCGTTCAGCGCCGGGTTCAGACGCTGCACGCGCAACAGGTGCGCCTGCAGCAATTCAACAGCCGAGAACTCGCCGGTACGAAGGCGTTGCGCCACATCGGTGGCCGTGGACAGGCAGGGATCGGTCATGGTCGGTGTGTCCTCGGGGTGGTGGTGGGGCGGCCAATCGCCCGCTGCTGGTGACTGGTTGCGTGCCCAGACCACAGCCGCTGCAGGCTGACCCCAGATGGTGATTGCCTGAACCCGATGGTAGGCGCGAAGAAATGCGGCGTTCGGCCGTGTTAGCCCCGATGGGAGCTTGCCCGGCACTGCCTCAGAATGGGGCGTTGCCAGGACTTGGCCTGTGCACGCTTCTTGCACCACAGGTTCTTGCACCTCAAGTTCTTGCACCACTGCTTCTCGCACCACTGCTTCTCGCACCACTGCTTTTCGCACCACCGGTTCTGGATCTCCGGCGCGCCGCAAGCCCCAACCGGCGCTTGCACGGCCCGTTCAAAGCCCCGCCCTGAAACACCCTGCTAAGGATCAACCCGATGAAACTTGTCCGTCGAACCCTGCTGTCCGTGCTGGCATCAACTTTCGCCGCGTTGGCCGTGCCCAACGCGATGGCCCAGGGCACTGTGCTGCGCGTCGTGCCGCACAGCAACCTGGCCATCCTGGACCCCATCTGGACCACTGCCTACATGAGCCGCAACCACGGCTACATGATTTACGACACATTGTTCGGCACCGACGAAAACGCCAAGATCAAGCCGCAGATGGTGGAGAGCTGGACCGAAAGCCCCGACAAGCGGCTGTGGACCTTCAAGCTGCGCAAGGGGCTTGAGTTCCACGACGGCAAACCGGTGACGCCCGACGACGTGATCGCCAGCCTGCAGCGCTGGGGCAAGCGCGACGCGATGGGCAGCGCGCTGTTCCAGTTCGTGCAGCGCATGGACTCACCCGCGCCCGACACCTTCCGCATCTTCCTGGGCGAGGCCTGCGGCTTCGTGCTGGAAGCACTGGGCAAGCCCAGTTCCAACGTGCCTTTCATCATGCCCAAGCGCATCGCCGACACCGATGCTTTCAAGCAGATCGAAGAGCACATCGGCTCCGGCCCGTACATCTTCAAACGCGACGAATTCAAGCCCGGCGACAAGGCGGTGTACCTGAAGAACACCAAGTACGTGCCGCGCAGCGAGCCGCCTTCGGGCACCACCGGTGGCAAAAACGTCTACGTCGACCGCGTGGAATGGAACCTGGCGCTGCGTGACGCGCAGGCGCAGGTCAGCGCGCTGAAAAAGGGCGAAGTCGACATCATCGAAGCCTTGGGTTTCGACCACTTCGAGGCCGTGAAAGCCGACGCCAGCCTGCAGATGCCCAAGTACGCCAACTACGGCTTGCAGTACATGGCGCGCTTCAACCACCTGCACAAGCCCTTCGACAATGCCAAGGTGCGCCAGGCGGCCATCGCGGCGATGTCGCAAGAACCCTTCCTGCGCGCGCAGGTGGGCGTGAAGGAACTGTACAAAACCTGCGCCAGCATGTTCATCTGTGGCACGCCCTACGGCACCACGGCCGGCAGCGACCTGCAGGCCAAAAGCAATATGAAGAAGGCGCAAGACCTGCTGAAGGCCAGCGGCTACGACGGCACCGCCATCGTCATCATGAAGCCCACCGACCTGGCCAGCATCCAGAAGCTGCCCGACGTGGCCGCGCAGCTGCTGCGCCAGGCCGGCTTCAAGGTCGACTTGCAGGCCATGGACTGGCAAACGCTGGTGGGCCGCCGCGCCAAGAAAGACGCACCCGACAAAGGTGGCTGGCACATGTTCC
>JBBQMM010000329.1:0-5306 GCA_038328935.1 Burkholderiales bacterium | reverse complement strand
TGGAGTACCCGCTGTGGTACGCCTACTTCCTGCTGCCGGCGGGATGGGCTTTCGGGTTTGCGCTGGCGGGTGAAGTGGCCACGCGCACCCCCCTGGCGTGGCCCCCGGCCCGGGGCCCGCTGCAGCCGGCGCGCTGGGCGCTGGCGGGTGCCGCGGCGCTGCTGGTGCTGGGGTCGGTGGCCTCGGTGGCGGACTACCGCACCGTGACGCTGATCTACAGGGCCTACGGAGCAGAACGGCCGCTGGAAAAGCGCATCGAAGCCGGGCAGCGCAGCCTGCTCTTTGCACACCATGCCGACTACGCCGCCGTGACCTCCAGCCTGCGCACGGGCACCGTGGACCCGGCCTTCGACCGTGCCAGCCACAACCTGCTGGATACCCGTTTGATGATCGCGTGGGCCCAGGCGCTGGCAGCCCAGGGCGACACCGATCTGGCACGCCACCTGGCGGGGCGGCTGCGCGAGTTTCACAAACCCGAAGCGAAAGAATTTTTTGCAGCGTGCCCGCTGGGCGCTGCGGCCGCAGCGGCCGCATCGGCCACAGCGGCCACGGGCGCTGCGTCCAACGCCTTTGCTTGCGAGCAACCCGCCATTGCCGTCGACTGGCAGCGCTATCTCAAGACCGCCCGCTGACGGAAGCGGCGCGGCCGGCGGGTCCGCCCGCGCAGGCCGGGCGGCACGTGGTCAAGTCCCAGCCCCTGCCCCAGCCCCAGCCCCTGTCGCGTGCCAGTCACCCGATTTGCCACCGCGCTTTTCGAGCACGCGGATGCCGTGCATCACCATGCCCCGGTCGGCTGCCTTGCACATGTCGTAGATGGTCAGCAGGCCCACCTGCACGGCTGTCAGCGCCTCCATCTCGACACCCGTGCGGCCCAGCGTTTCCACCTGCACGATGCACCGCACTTCACTGGCAGCGGTGTCGATCTCGAAGTCCACCACCACGCGCGTGATGGGCAGCGGGTGGCACAGCGGAATCAGATCGGCGGTGCGCTTGGCGCCCTGGATGGCGGCGATGCGCGCCACGCCGAGCACATCGCCCTTTTTCGCCAGGCCGCCGGTGATCAGCGCCAGCGTGGCCGGCAACATCTGGATGCGACCCTCGGCGCGCGCCACGCGGTGGGTGCTCTCCTTACCGCCCACGTCCACCATGTGGGCCTGGCCTTGCGCGTCGAAGTGGGTGAGCGGAGAAGCAGGGGGCGAAGTCACGGTGCAGCAACCTTCAGAAACATGGCGATGTCATCATAGCCAGCATCGCTTCAGCCAAAAAACGCCACCCGGCACACCCGCGGCATACCCGCGCCACAGCAGCACCACACCAGCGGCTCACCAGCGGCTCACCCGCGGCCCCCCGCGCGTGCGCCCAGCCAGGGAACGATGGCCCACGAGAAGTGTCCAAAGACGATGAACCACCGAACGCCTGCTTGAACGCCCGCTTGAATGCCTGCCTGAATGCCTGCTTGAATGCCTGCCTGAACGCCCGCTTGAATGCCTGCTCAAATGCCTGATCGGACGCCTGCTTGAACGCCCGCCTGAACAACCCAGCCCCTGCCGCTCGCCCTCATCCGCTGTGGCGCCGCTTTCTGGCGCTGTTGCTGACCACGCTGATGGCAATGCCCGCGTCAGCGCAGGTGCGGCTGCCGTCGCTGGGCGAAGGGGCGTCTGAAGACCTCAGCATTTCGGCCGAGCGCCGCGTCGGCGACCAGGTGATGCGTGAAGGCCGCCGCGACCCCGCCTATCTCGACGACCCCGTGCTGCTGGAGTACCTGAACTCACTGTGGCAGCCACTGGTGGACGCAGCGCGCAAGAAGGGCGAGATCGAACCCGAAATCGACCGCGCCTTCGCGTGGGAAGCCTTCCTGGTGCGAGACCGCAGCGTGAACGCCTTTGCGCTGCCCGGTGGTTTCGTCGGCATGCACCTGGGCCTGATGGCACTCACCAACTCACCGGACCAACTGGCCTCGGTGTTGGCGCACGAGCTGTCGCACATCACGCAGCGCCACATCGCACGCAGCATCGCACCGCAGCAGCGAGCTTCGCTGCTGGCGCTGGCGGGGCTGCTGCTGGCGGTGGCCGTGGCAGGGCGCAGCAACAATGCGGACAGTGCCAACGCTGCCTTGCTGGGTGGCCAGGCCGCAGCCATCCAGAGCCAGCTCAACTTTTCGCGGGATCTCGAACGCGAGGCCGACCGCATCGGCTACGGCGTGCTGACTGCGGCCGGCTTTTCACCCGTCGGCATGGCCGCCATGTTCGAGCGCATGGATCAGGCCAGCCGGCTCAACGACAACAACGGCTTCCCCTATCTGCGCAGCCACCCGCTGACGCTGGACCGCGTGGCCGAGTCGCGCAACCGGCTGCTGCTTTCGGGCGCCACGCCCATCAGCCCGAGCCCGCTGCACGCGATGATGCAGATGCGGGCGCGCGTGATGATGGACGACAGCACGCAGGTGCTGCAGCGCTTGAACGGGGGCACCTCGTCGCCGCTGCTGGCCGACCGCGTGGCCGCGCTGTACGGCGGCGCGCTGGCGGCCAGCTTGCTGCGTGAGCCGGGCCGCGCTCAAGCGCAAGCCGATGAGGCGCTGGCGCTGATGGTGCAGACCCGCCCGCGCGAGCCGGCCGCTGAACGCGCGCTGCATCTGCTGCGCGCGCAGGTGGCGTTGGCCCGTGGTGACGTGGCGCTGGCGCTGCAGGCGCTGGACGCCAGCGAGTCGCCGACGTCGCAGTCGCAGTCGCAGTCGCAGTCGCAGCCGCAGTCGCAATCGGAATCGCAGTCGCAGTCGCAGTCGCAGTCGCAGCCGCAGCCGCAGTCGCAGTCGCAGTCGCAGTGGCAGTCGCAGTTTCAGCCACAGCGCGCCTCGTTGCTGCTGCGCGCACAGGCCTTGCTGCAACAGCGGCAGCAGCAACAACAGCAACAGCAGCAAACGGTCGCGAACTCACCGACAGCGCCCGCAGAGCTGCCGGCTACCGACATGGGCCCAGCTTTGCGGGCCAGCACCGAAGCGCTGCAGACCTGGCTGGCTGATGCGCCGCAGGACCCTTTGGCGTGGGAACTGCTGGCCGGCACCAGCCAGGCGCTGGGCATGAACCTGCGCAGCCTGCGCGCCGGCGCCGAGGCGCGGGCTGCCGTGGGCGACCTCACGGGCGCCATCGACCGTCTGCGCGCGGCGCAACAGGCGTCGCGCGGTGCGGTCGGACAGGACTTCATTGAGGGCTCTGTGATCGACACCCGGCTGCGCCAGATCTCGGCACAACGCCGTCAACTGGCGCTGGACGCGCGTGAACAGCGCGGCGGCCAGGGCCGAGGCGGGCCCGACGATTCGCAGCTACCGCAGTAGGTTGATGCGGTGGGTTGGCGCAGCCGGGCGCGGCGACGGCCCGCAACAGGCGCCGCGGCGGTAGCCATCAACGCAGCTGCAACGCCGCCAGCGCCTTCAGCGGTCGCGCGTGAACAGACGTTCAGTCGCTGCATCGATGACGATGCCGCACACGCTGTACAGCACCGAGCCGATCAGCGCTGCACCGAAGCTTGCCACGTTGAAGCCGTCGAGCACCGAAGCCGCAGCCCAGAACATCAGTGCGTTGATGACGAAGAGGAACAAACCCAGCGTGAGCACCGTGACGGGCAAGGTCAACAACACCAGCAAAGGTCGCACCAAGGTGTTGAACAACCCCAGCACAAAGGCCGCGATCAGTGCGGCGCCGAAGCCCGCCACCTTGACCCCCGGGTACAGGTACGCCACCAGCAGCAGGGCGGCTGCCAACAAGGCCCAGCGAATGATGATCTTCATGCCCACAGCATAGCGTGGCGCGGATGCCGCTTTTACCTGGGAAAACGCTTCTCAGCACCGCGCGCAGGCATTACCATCGCCGTTGCCCGTTTGCATCTATAGAGGGGCCCTGATGTCAAGCTGGTTGTGTGCTTGAAGCAGATCATGATTTGAAGTCCATGATCTGCTGTTCACGACCAGCCGCCACAGACAGAGGTCCACACGGCAAACGGCTTCCCTCATCAACTGATGGAGAACATCCAAAATGGCAACTGCTAAGTCCCCTGTGAAGGCCACTCCGGCCAAGAAGGCTGCACCTGCAAAGAAGGCTGCACCCGCCAAGAAAGCCGCTCCTGCAAAGAAGGCGGCACCCGCGAAGAAGGCGGCTCCTGCCAAGAAGGCCGCACCCGCCAAGAAGCGCGCTCCCAGCGCGGCCTTCATGAAGGCCATGACCCCGAGCCCAGCCCTGGCTGCCGTCATCGGCGACAAGCCGATGCCGCGCACCGAGGTGACCAAGAAGGTGTGGGAGTACATCAAGAAGAACAACCTGCAAGACAAGGTGAAGCGCACCATGATCAATGCAGACGCCAAGCTCAAGGCCGTGGTGGGCGTCAGCCCCATCAGCATGTTCGGCATGACCAAGGAGATCAGCAAGCACCTCAAGTGAGGCGGTCTTGCCGATTCGCGAACTGCACAGGGCCCCTCGGGGCCCTTTTTCATACACGGCCCTCGGGGCCCTTTTTCATGCTCGGCCCCTCGGGGCCCTTTTTCATGCACGCCCCTCGGGGCCCTTTTTCATGTCCGCCCCTCGGGGCCCTTTTTCATGCACGCCCCTTGAGGCCCTTTTCCATGCTCGGCCCCTGGGGCCCTTTTTATTCAGTCGGCCCCTCGGGGCTCTCTTCGTTTGTACGGGCTCTTCAAGGCCCTTCGTCTTGCGCGCCCTTCGAGGCGCGTGTTCACGCCCTTTGCAGGCGCCGCTTTACAAACTCCAGCCGGTCCTGGCCCCAGAAAATCTGGCCATCCACCACATAGCTGGGCGCGCCGAACACTTGGGCGTCGATGGCTTGCTGCGTGTAGCGCTCGTAGGTGGCCTGCACTTCGGGCGCGCGCGCGTCGTCGGCGCGCTGCGAGTTCAGGCCCGCTTCGGCCAGCAACTGCAGGTGCGTGTCGGCGCTGTTGATGTCGCGTTCCTGCGCCCAGACAGCCGACATCACGCGGGCCGTGATGTTCATCGCGGCTGCCGCGCCGTCGGCCTGTTCAACGGCCAGGATCAGCCGTGCCGCAGCATCACCCGCCACCGGGAAGAAGCGCGGCTTCACGTTCAGTGGCAGGCCCAGGTGGTCACGCCAGCGCGCCAGTTCCACCAGGCGATAGACCTGGCGCTGCGGCGCCCGCTGGCCCAGCGGCAGCCCGCCGGAGACGGCAAACACCTTGCCGAAATCAACCGGCCGCACACGCACTGCCGCGCCAGCAGCACTGGCCATGCGCGCAAAGCGCTCGTGTCCCAGATAGGCCCAGGGCGACGGGGTGGAAAAGTAGTAAT
>JBBQMM010000328.1:0-5307 GCA_038328935.1 Burkholderiales bacterium | reverse complement strand
CATACGACGCCTCCGCGCGCCCGTTGGAAGCGCATGTTGAGGGCGAGGCCTGGCAAACGGCAGGCGCGCCGCACAGCCAGCTCGCGGCGGAGACCGGACTGATGCTGCAGGCACTGCTGTCACAGGCAGGGCTCGTCTCGGCCGCCGCTCTGCTGAAACAGCGGGCGATGCTGGCGTCTCCCACAGATTTGCCCGACGCAGCCGCGCGGCGCAGGGCGCGCCTGTGGTCGGGCCGAGCGCTGGACGGCCTAGCGGTGCGCCAGGCGCTGTTACCGCACCGCCAGGTAGACGGCAGCGTAGCCGCCTCCGTCTTCCAGTCGCTGTTGAACGGCTGCAGCGACCCCCAGGCCACCGTGCTCAGTGTGTTGACCTCCTGGCTTGGCATCTGGGATGCCTTCTTGCCCGGCCAGGTGGAAGCGCCGGCCAACAGTGTCGGAACCGCGCCGGCCTGGCAGTCGAGCCGCCAGGAATACAGCTTCAGCCTTGGTGCGCTTCTGGAGGCAGGTCCGCTGGGTCTGCTTGCAAACGAACACCGCGGCGGTTCAGCCGACTGGCACGACTTTGTCGTCACGGCCGCACCGGCAGGCCTGCAAGCGTCAGCCAGCCGGCGCAAGCGCTACACCTTCGTGCCAACACCGGTGCGCTTTGGCGGCATGCCGAACGCGAGGTTCTGGGCTTTCGAAGACGGCAATATCAATCTCCCGCAACTGCGAACACACGAGGCCCGGCAGGATGCCGCGAGCCAGCTGTTCGTCGACTTCGCTCTACGCTACGGCAACGACTGGTTCATGCTGCCCTTGCCGCTACCCGTGGGCTCGTTGTCGCGACTGCATGGGCTACTGGTGCGCAATACTTTCGGCGAAACCTTCCAGTTACCTCACGCCAGCCGCGTAAACGCCGATGCGGGGCAGCTCTTTGCGCTAAGCGCACTGCAAAACGCGCCGTCTGTCATCGCTGCATTCTCCGACGTCTTTCTGCTGCCCGCCACCGCTGGCCATGCCACCAGCGGCGCCGCGGTAGAAGAAGTGCGGCTGATGCGTGACGAACTCGCCAACCTGGCCTGGGCGGTTGAACAGACCGTGGAAAGCGCGGTGGGCACGCGCGTGGACCGCGTCGAACAATCGTCCCGCGCACGGGTTGCCGAAGCGCCTCCTAGCGGCAGCGGTGCGCTGCGCTACCGACTGGGCACAGACGTGCCGCCGCATTGGGTACCACTGGTGCCTGCAGCAGGCCATTTGCTTCGCCGCGCAGCACTCCCACGATTTACACCTGATGGTGTGGAGACGATGGCGCCGCTGGGTCGCGTGCTGGAGCCGGGCCGCGAACTCGTTCTCCAGGATGAAGAAGTGCCACGAGAAGGCGTGCGCATCGAACGCCGATACCGCTTTGCCCGCTCGGCCAGCGGGCGCCCGACACTGTGGATGGCGCGTCGCAAGGGACCAGGCCAGGGCGGCACGTCCAGCGGGTTGACGTTTGATGTGGTGGAACCGAAGCGCTAGGGATGGCATGCACGAGGCGACACGAAGAGCGGATTGAGGGAACTTCATGTCGACGCTGCACTTGGCATGGGCGCCTTCCAAGGGGTTCTTGAACTACGGGTGCTTGGCGAGCCAGCGTCTGAGCAGCACAATTACCCAGAACGACGACAACAACCATGGCATGCGTGTGAGCTTGGTAAGCGTTCCGCAAACCACACCCTTGCGCCGATTGAGGCGCCGTGCTGATGCCGTTACGCGACGGCGGCGGGCACGGTGACAGATGTCAAGGTGGCTGTGCTGGTCGCGGGGGCATGCCAGTTGTGTGGCAGCAGTTGAGCAAGGTCGCGGTTCTTCAGCGTGGGTAGCTGTTCGAACACATCCTTGAGATAGGCCCAGGGATCGTGCCCGTTGAGTTTGGCCGACTCGATCAAGCTCAGGATATTGGCGGCGCGTTCGCCTGCTTGCTGTGAGCCGACGAATAGCCAGTTTTTGCGACCCACTGCGAGCGGCCGGATGGCGTTCTCGGCGGCATTGTTGTCGATCGGCACTTCGCCGTCGTCCAGGAAGCGGCTCAGCGCCGCCCAGTTGCTCAACGAATAGTCGATGGCCCGGGCGGTCACGTCCGCCTTGGCCAGGGCTTGGCGTTTTTCGACAAGCCAGGCGTGCAGCGCCCGGACGATCGGCTTTGAGCGCTGCTGTCGAAGCACTTGCCGCTCCTGGGTGCCAAGTTCGCGAGCCTCGCGCTCGATCTCGTAGAGCTTGGCGATCAGCGCAACCGCTTGGCCCGCAATCTCGCTGCCGGTATCGCGGTGCGCCTCGAACAGCTTTCGCCTTGCGTGGGCCCAGCACAGCGCCGCAGTCACGCCGCTGCGGTGCAAGGCGTGGTATCCCGCGTAATCGTCGGTGACCATCGTGGCGCTGAAGTCGGCCAGCACCCTGCGCGGATGCTCGCCCGAGCGGTCTTTGCAGAAGTCGTAATAGACCGCGCGGCCTCGTGCCTTGCAGGAGACGAAGTCGGTCGTGCGGTACGCCCACACATAGGCCTTCTTCGTCTTGCCCTTGCCGGGTGCTAGCAGCGATACGGGCGTCTCGTCGACGTGGATCACGTCGTGGCCGAGGATGTAGTCCTTGAGCAGAGCCACCAGCGGCATCAGGCGCACGCCACAGATGCCCAGCCATTGCGCCATGCTCGAACGCGCGATGTGGACTCCTGATCGCGCGTAGATCTCGGTCTGCCGGTACAGCGGCAGATGATCGTCGTGCTTGGCCACCGCCACTTGCGCCAGCAGCCCCGGCGCGGGGATGCCCTTGTCGATCATCTGCGCCGGCAGCGGCGCGGCCTGGATGGTCTGGCAGCAGGCGCAGGCATATTTGCCGCGGATATGGCGCAGCACGAAGAACTGGGCCGGCACGCAGTCCAGCTGCTCGCTGACCTCTTCGCCGATGCGTTCGAGCGCCTCGCCGCAGGCGCAGTGCGTCTGTTCGAGTTCGTGGGGGTGGTCGATGCGCGGCAGGTTGGCTGGCAAAGCCTGGCGAACCGCCTGGCGCTTCGTTGGCGGTGCTGTCGGCGCGGGCTTGGCCGCCTGTTGCGCCGCGATGTCTTCGAGCAAGGTATCGCTCAGGATGGCATCGAACAGCACGGCCTGCGTGGTTGAGTCCAGGCTCTCGCTGGAGGAGCCGAAGCGCCAGCGCTTCAGGCGTGCGACCTCGGAGTTCAGCGCCGCATTGCGGGTCTTCTCGAACCGCAATTCGCCTTGCATGCGCTCGATCACTTCGCGCAGCTCGGGCACCGACTCGCCCGCATTGGCGGGCGAGTCGGTGCTCGTGTCGCAGGTCGCGGGGCCGGTGTCTTCGAGCATGGCAGCCATCATCCCTCGCGCGCACGCGCGAGGCAACGCAGACATTCACCCATAGACGCAGGCGTAAAAGACGCAGGCGTAAAAGACGCAGGCGTAAAGATGGAGACGGCGCCCCTCGAATCCGGCGCATCAGTTCACCGTGATGCGTTGCGGCGGCTGTGCACTCAGACGCTGCCACGGCAGGCCCGCGACGAGCCAGTCGAACTGCTCGCGGGTGAGCTCGAGCGCGCCCGAGTCCTCGCGCGGCCAGGCGAAGCCGCCCGCTTGCAGGCGCCGTGTACACAGCCACATCCCGACGCCGTCGTAGACCAACACCTTGAGCCGGTCGGCACGCCGGTTGGCGAACACGTAGGCGTGATGGGCGCAGGCGCCAGCCGCGAAGCCGCGCAGCACCTGCGCCAGAAGGGTGTCGATGCCCCCGCGCAGGTCGCTCGCACCGAGTGCCATCCAGATCATCTCGATGCGCATCATCGGCCGACCTCGCGCAGCCAGGCGGCAAGTTCGCGCGCGTTCGCCACGGGCCAGTGCAGCTCGACGCGGGTCGATCCGGCGTGCAACTCGATGCGCACTGTCGCTGCGATCGCCTGCGGCACTCGCGCGGCGACGAAGCCGCCGACCTTCGGCGCGGACGCCAACACTGACACGCCGTCCAGCCGCGCCTGCCAGCGCTGCGCATGAGCACACCAGCTCGACAACGCCCTCAGCGGCACGCCGTTGGCTTCGGCCCAGGCCTTGCCCTTCAACCCCGACGCCCGATACGCCGCCACCTGTTCCAAGCACCTCTCCATCCTCTGCCGATCCATGCTCGCCTCCCTTCTTCCGTTGACATCACGGAACCAAGGCTCTCAGCTTCGTCGGCTATGCGAAAGATGGGTTCACGGAACGCTTACGTCGAACGCGCAGATCAGCGTGGTTGTGGTGTGCGATGCGGCTGGTATTGCGCTGGGCACCATCACCGAGACCGTGCTCGTCAGGCGCCTGGGCTTGGGGCAAGCCGACTTCTTCAGCACTCACGCAGGCGACGTGGCGACGCGTGAGATCGTCACCTGCGCGCCCGACGACGCATTGTCCGATGTGCTCGCGATGATGCACACGCGGGGCCTCGTTCATGCGCTGGTTGTCGATCCCGCCAACAAGCCACTCGGGGTGCTCAATGCGCGCGACGGGCTGCTCGCGCTGCTTGCGGCAGGCAACCAGGAGGAGGAATTGCTGCGCAACTACGTGATGGGCATCGGCTACCAGTGAAGACGCACCACTGACCGTCGCGGACGGCATCCCGGCGGAAGACGCGCCGTTTGCGGCCCGGCCGGCAACATCAGCCGGGCCTTGCCGGATCGTCATCATCGACAGCAGCCTCCGATCGCAGCCGGTGGCTTCGCCGGTCGTGCTTTGCAAGCTCCTTTCCGACCGCACGCTTGAGTTTGCGCACCGTGCCTTCGATGGCCTGATGGGAATTGCTGGGGTGGTCTTTCACCACGATGGTGTCGAGACCCACCAGCCTGGCCTCCTAGTTGCAATGGATGTCGCCGTCGCTCGACTTCGCTTGGCTGTTGACATCGGAGAGATGCGCCTCGACCCGCGTGACACGCTCGGTGGCCGCCGCCGAACAGGCAACTCGCCAACGAAGCGCCGGACAGCCCTCTGGTCAGCGCGCGGGTCCTGGCCGGGATCGGCGGTTTCAGACCCCATTTCCCCGCTCCAGAAGTGGCGGATCGAGCCACTCCTGCGGGTGAAAATTCTGAATCCTGGAACGTCCGCATCCTCGGCGCTGACATGGTCTCGGGTGTAGTCACCGCTGCCATCAGAGAAGATCTTGAGATCACGCCAGCCGCTCTCTCTCTTGAAAGCAACGAGCCTTTGAATCTGGGAGCGGGCGACTGTCACCAAGGCGGAGAGCAGGGAGGCCATGTCAGGAGACGAAGGGGCGCGCATCGCAAAGACGCTGCCGCTCATGCATTCACCGGGTCATT
>JBBQMM010000327.1:0-5321 GCA_038328935.1 Burkholderiales bacterium | reverse complement strand
TGAGGTTGCTCTTGTTGTCCAGCGTGCCACGGCCCCAGACCATGCCGTCTTCGACCACGCCTTCAAAGGGCGGCTTCTTCCACAGCGTGTCGGTGCCAGGCGCGACAGGCACCACGTCCTGATGCGCCATCAGCAGCACCGCAGGCGCTTGCGGCTCGCTGCCAGGCCAGGTGAAGAGCAGGCTGTGCGCGCCCACCACTTCGCGCTGCAATGTGGCGTGCACCAGGGGGTAGGTGAGGCGCAGGTGTTCATGCAGCTGCTCGAACTCGGCCGCCACGCCCGCCGGGTCGAGCAGGCCACTCACGGTCTTGGCACGCACCGCCGTGGCCATGGCTTGCGTGATGGCGGGCTTGTCCACCGCCAGTGGCGCCAACGGCGGCACCAGCACCTGCCGTGAGCCCTGGCGCAGCATGTTGGCTACCAACGCGGCGGCCAGCAGCAGCAGCAAAACCAACAGGCCCAGCAGCAGTCGCTTGATCATGCGGCAGTTTTCAGCAGTTGGATTTCGGAGGGGCGGTGAGCAGCGCGCAGTGGAAGGCGGGCACTGAGCAGCGGACGGCGTGGATCACAGTCAAGTGAAGCTCTTGCCTTCAGCCGCCAGCCTGGCCAGCAGCGGGGCGGGTTCCCAGAAGCTGGCGTCATCCAGCGGGTTGGCGGCGAACTTCTTCATCGTGTGGACGACATTGAACAGGCCCTGCTGGTCGGCGTAACACATCGGGCCACCGCGGTGCAGCGGGAAACCGTAACCCGTGAGGTAGACCATGTCGATGTCGCTGGCCTTGCTGGCGATGCCCTCTTCCAGAATCTTCGCGCCTTCATTGACCAGCGCATAGACGAGCCGGTGCACGATCTCTTCGTCGCTGATCTTGCGCGCCGTCACGCCCAGTTCAGCACGGTGCTTGGCGATCATGTCCTCCACCAGCTTGGACGGCATGGCGTCGCGCTTGCCGGCCTGGTAGTCGTACCAGCCCGCGCTGGTTTTCTGACCATAGCGGCCGAGCTCGCACAGCAGGTCGGCCGTCTTGCTGTAGCGCATGCCCGGCTTCTCTTGGTAACGGCGCTTGCGAATGGCCCAGCCGATGTCGTTGCCCGCCAGATCGCCCATGCGGAAAGGGCCCATCGCAAAGCCGAACTTCTCGACCGCGCGGTCCACCTGCACCGGCGTGCAGCCTTCTTCCAGCAAGAAGCCGGCCTGGCGGCTGTACTGCTCGATCATGCGGTTGCCGATGAAGCCGTCGCAAACGCCCGACACCACACTGGTCTTGCGGATCTTTTTGCCCAGCGCCATCACGGTGGCCAGCACGTCCTTGCCGGTGTGCTCGCCGCGCACTACCTCCAGCAGCTTCATCACGTTGGCGGGGCTGAAGAAGTGCAGGCCCACCACGTCCTGCGGGCGCTGGGTGAAGCTGGCGATTTTGTTGACATCCAGCGTGCTGGTGTTGCTGGCCAGGATGGCACCGGGTTTCATCACCTCGTCCAGCGTCTTGAAGACCTTTTCCTTCACGCCCATTTCTTCGAACACGGCTTCGATCACCATGTCGGCCTGCGCAATGTCGGCATAGTTCAGCGTGGTGGTCAGCAGCGCCATGCGCGCATCGAGCTTGTCCTGCTTGAGCTTGCCTTTCTTCACCTGCGCTTCGTAATTCTTGCGGATGGTGGTCACGCCGCGGTCCAGCGCTTCCTGCTTCATCTCCAGCATCGTCACCGGGATGCCGGCGTTCAGGAAGTTCATGCTGATGCCGCCGCCCATGGTGCCGGCGCCGATGACGGCCACCTTGTCGATCTTGCGCTGCGGCGTGCCCTCGGGCACATCCGGGATCTTGCTGGCCGCGCGTTCGCCGAAAAAAGCATGGCGCAGCGCCTTGCATTCAGGCGTCATCATCAAACTGATGAAGAGTTCGCGCTCGTAAGCCATGCCGGCATCGAAGCTTCTGCTCACGCTGGCTTCCACCGCGTCCACGCACTTGGCCGGAGCGGGAAAATTCTTGGCCATGCCCTTGACCATGTTGCGCGCAAAGCCGAAGTAGGCGTCAGGGTTGTCATGGCGCGCCTTCAGGTCGCGCACGCGGGGGCGTGGCTCGCCGGCCTTGGCGGAAGCCAGCGCGCAGGCGGCCTGCAGCAGGTCGCCCGCTTCGATGGCGTCGAACAACTTCTGGCCCGGCAAGGCTGCCAGCAGCTCGCTCTTCACCGCCTCGCCGCTGACGATCATGTTCAGCGCCGTTTCCACACCCAGCACGCGCGGCAGGCGCTGCGTGCCACCGGCGCCAGGAAGGAGGCCGATCTTCACTTCCGGCAGCGCCACTTGCGTGCCGGGTGCCGCGATGCGGTAGTGGCAGCCCAGCGCGAGCTCGAGTCCACCGCCCATGCAGACGCTGTGGATGGCAGCCACCACCGGTTTGGGGCAATCCTCCAGCAGCTTGATCAGGCTCAGCAGGTTGGGCTCGGCCGTCGCCTTGGGGCTGCCGAACTCGCGGATGTCGGCACCGCCTGAGAAGGCCTTGCCAGCGCCGGTGACGACGATGCCCTTGACGGCGGCGTCGGCCAGCGCCCGGTCCACGCCCTGCGCCAACGCGACGCGGGTGTCATGGCCCAGCCCGTTGACCGGAGGGTTGTCCAGCGTGATGACGGCAACGTCAGCGTGCAAAGCGTAGGTGGCACCCATGCGGTTCTCCTGAGGGGTCAAAAAGTGAACGGTCGTTCTATTCTAGAAGCTGGGGAGACGGGAAACTTGTCTCGGCCGCGACAGCGATTGTGGGCGCCAGAAACTACAAAGCCGCCCGAAGGCGGCTTTGTTTCGACCAGGAAGGGCTGATCAGCGAAGACGGCGCTTGCGAGCCACAACGCCGACGCCAGCAAGGCCCAACAGCATCATCGCCACCGTACCGGTTTCAGGAACGGGGGCGAAAATCAACAGGTCCTGGGTAGCGCCATCCAGTTTGCCGACCGTGTAAGTCGCCGTCATACCGTTGATAGCCACCCAATTGATCGCGCTCAGTGCTGTCGCCGTTGCACCGTTTACGCTGGTGGTCTGCACGTTGCCGGTCGTGAAGCTGTAGGACGGGCCCGTTTCGTGAACGATCTCCCACACCGCCGCCTGCAGCGCCGCCGAATTGGCTGCGTTGTTGTTGTGCCCAGCAGATGCCCAGGTGATCAGCTTGGCCAGGTCGGCGGCCTTGGTGACACCGAAGCCCGCAGCGCCCGCCAAGGGCACGTAGTCCGTGTAGGTCGGGCCGAACACCACGGGGTTGTCAATCTGCACGCAGAACGATTGAAAGGACACACCATTCAACAGCCCCTGCATCTGCCCGCCACCGGCGTAGGTTCCCAGCGTCGGCGGAGCGTTGGAAACGATGGTCTTGGTGACGCTATGCGCAGCGTCGTAAATGGTGGCAAATGCCGGGCCAGGGCCAGGGCCAACAGCAAACGGGTCCCAAGTGAAGCCGGTCAGTTGAACCGTTCCGGCCGCTTGCGCAGACATGCTGGCAGACAAGGCAGCAGCGGCAAACCATGTGCGTGTGTACATCGGGGGGTGTCCTGAAGTTCGATGAAGCAAGATGCGCTTGCTGCGTTCGACAAATCTACGACGCCCCGGCTGGCGCTGGCCCCACTCAAGTGCGGGTCGGAGGGCCCGATCCCCCGCGACCGCGGGGCCCTTTCAGCCGACTCTTACACCTCCAACCACTCCTTGCGCACATAAGCATCGGCCCGCAGCTCCGTCGGCGTGCCGTCGAAGACGATCTGCCCGTGCCCCATCACCAGGCAACGATCAGCGACCTCCAGCGCGATGGTCAACTTTTGCTCGACCAGCAGCACACTGATACCGCGACGCTTCAATTCACGCAGGTACTCGGCCACCAGTTCCACAATCTTCGGCGCCAGACCTTCTGTGGGCTCGTCGATCATGATGAGCTCAGGGTCGCCCATCAGCGTGCGGCACAGCGTGAGCATCTGCTGCTCGCCGCCTGAAAGCACACCGGCCTCGGTGTGCTGCCGTTCTTTCAGGCGCGGGAACAGCTTGTACATGTCGTCGAACGACCAGCGGCTGTTCTTGGCGCCACTCTTCTGCCCCAGCAACAGGTTCTGGTGCACCGTAAGCGTGGGGAAGATGTCGCGGTTCTCGGGCACGTAGCCAATGCCCGCATGCGCCATCTCAAAGGCCTTGCGGCCCAGCATTTGCTGGCCCTTGAACTGCACCGACCCCGTGCTGTCCACCAGGCCCATGATGGCCTTCACGGTGGTGCTGCGGCCCGACCCGTTGCGACCCAGCAGTGCCACGATTTCGTTCGCGTGCACTTCAAAGTTCACGCCATGCAACACGTGGCTCTTGCCGTAATAACCGTGTACATCCTTGAGTGTCAGCATGATCAGTGGCCCGCCTGTGCGACCTGAGCATCGGCCTGTGCGCTGCCCAGGTAGGCTTCCTTGACTCGTTCGTTGGCACGCACCTTCTCGGGCGTGTCGAAGGCGATCACCTCGCCATAGACCAGCACCGCAATCTTGTCGGCCAAACCAAACACCACGCCCATGTCGTGCTCCACGGTGAGCAGCGTCTTGCCCACGGTGATGTCGCGAATCAGGTTCACGAAACGGGCCGTTTCGCTGCGGCTCATGCCCGCTGTCGGCTCGTCGAGCAAGATCACCTGAGCGCCGCCGGCGATGGTGATGCCGATCTCCAGCGCGCGCTGTTCGGCATAGGTCAGGTTCATCGCCAGCACGTCGCGCCGCTTGTGCAGCTTGATCATTTCCATGACTTCCTCTGCGCGCTCGTTCGCGTCTCGGGCGCCGGCCAGAAAGCGCCAGAAACTGTACTTGTAGCCCAGGCTCCACAGCACCGCGCAGCGCAGGTTCTCGAACACACTCAGGCGCGTGAACAGGTTGCTGACCTGGAAGCTGCGTGCCAGGCCGCGGCGGTTGATCTCGTAAGGCGTCAGACCATCGAGCTTGCTGCCATTGAGCAAGATGTCGCCCGAGGTGCTGCCGAAACGCCCGCTGATCAGGTTGAAAAGCGTGCTCTTGCCGGCGCCGTTGGGGCCGATGATGGCCACACGCTCGCCCGGCCGCACGGCCAGGCTGGCGCCGCGGATGATCTCGGTCTTGCCGAAACTCTTGCGCACGTCGCGCAGTTCGACGGCGAACTCGGATTTCGCGGTCACAGCGAAGCCTCCCGGCGCTTGATCTCTTTTTCGATCTCTTCCTGCGTCTGACCCCACTGGCGCGCGAACTGCCGCCGCGTCAGCTCGAACAACGCCACGCCGACTGCCAGCACAAATACTGCCCCGAACCAGCTGTCAAGACTTTTGGCGTCGATCCTCGCGCCCATG
>JBBQMM010000326.1:0-5327 GCA_038328935.1 Burkholderiales bacterium | reverse complement strand
CGCATGCCGCGGCGGCGGATCACCTGGTGGCTGTCCAGCGTCTTGCTGCTGGCGGGGTCGATGCTGGCGCTGTCGGTGCCAATCAGCAGCACACCCAGGTCGGCCAGTTGCTCAATGGTGTCGGGCGCGAAGGCGGGCAGGTTGGCGTCGAAATGGGTTTGCGGCATGCGCTGGTAGACGCGCACCAGCACGCGAGCAGGCAGTGCGTGCAGATGGCCCGCGAGGTGCTCCGGCCGCACCAGCGGGCCGCAGCCGATGGCGTGCACCACGCGGCACGGGCCCAGGTAGGGCCCCAGGTCCAGTTCGCCCGCGCCCGCGCCAGCGTCGTCGTAATGCAGTGGCGCGTCGGCATGCGCGCCGGTGTGCGGGCTCAGCGTGAGGGTGCTCACGTTGACGGGGCAGCCCGGCCCGATGCGGGCGGCCCACACCACCGTGTACGGCGCGTCCCCGGGGAACACCGGCGACCCCGCATGCACCGCGGGCGAAATGTCCCACAGGCGACCAGGCTGCAGCCGTCGTTCGGCAGCCGCCGCGGTCGCTGCCAGGGATGTGGTGGTAGCCATCAAAAACGATCATAACGGGAGCGGGCAAATTGGTTGACATTCAAAGTATCTGCTCAAAAAATGGCTGCATGACCGCCACCATCACCCCCGCCCCCACCGACACGAACAACGCCGCCGCTTCGCCAGCCTTCCCGGCACCAGACCCGGGCGCCGCAGCCGCCACGGCGTACGTCGACACCTTTGCGCAAGACCGGCTGCCCGCCGCGCAAGCGCTGCCGGAGCTCCTGTTCGAGCTGCCGGAACTGCAGTTCGGGCCGCGGCTGAACTGCGCCACCGAGCTGCTGGACCGCTGGGTGGCCTCCGGGCACGGCGAGCGGCTGGCGGTGCAGGGCACCGGCGTGCGCTGGAGCTATGCCCAGCTGCTGGAGCAGGCCAACCGCATCGCGCACGTGCTGGTTTCGCAGCTTGGGCTGGTCACCGGCAACCGGGTGCTGTTGCGGGGCGCCAATACGCCGATGCTGGCCGCCTGCTGGCTGGCAGTGGTGAAGGCCGGCGGCATCGCGGTGGGCACGATGCCGCTGCTGCGTGCCGGTGAACTGGCCGCCATCATCGACAAGGCGCAGATCAGCCACGCCTTGTGTGACGCTCGCCTGGCTGAAGAGCTGCTGCAGGCGCAACGCGCCTGCCCGGTGTTGCGTCAGCTGACGTGTTTCGGCGGCGAACTCGAAGCCATGGCCGCAGCGCAGCCCGCGGTGTTCGACAACGTGGACACCGCCGCCACCGACATCTGCGTCATGGCCTTCACATCGGGCACCACCGGCGTGCCCAAGGGCACGCTGCACTTCCACCGCGACGTGATGGCCGCCTGTGCGTGCTGGCCACCGCATGTGCTGCGCGCCACCAGCGCCGACGTCTTCATCGGCAGCCCGCCGCTCGCCTTCACCTTCGGCCTGGGCGGCTTGCTGGCGTTTCCGCTGTCCATCGGCGCCAGCACGGTGCTGGTGGAACGGGCATCACCCGATGCACTGCTGCCCGCCATCGCGCAATACCGCGCAACGGTGTGCCTCACGGCCCCCACCTCCTACCGCGCCATGGCCGCGCAGGCGGCGCAGCACGACCTGGGCAGCCTGCGCAAGTGCGTGTCGGCCGGCGAGGCGTTGCCGGCCGCCACGCGCGCGCTGTGGAAAGCCAGCACCGGCATCGACATCATCGACGGCATCGGCTCCACCGAGCTGTTTCACATCTTCATCAGTGCCGACGAAACGCACGCCAGACCCGGTGCCACCGGGCTGCCGGTGCCGGGCTACCGCGCCACCGTGCTGGGTGATGACGGCCTGGAACTGCCGCGCGGCCAGGTGGGCCGGCTGGCGGTGAAGGGCCCCACCGGCTGCAAGTACCTGGACGACCCGCGCCAGGACGCCTATGTGCAGGGCGGGTGGAACATCACCGGCGACGCCTACCTGGTGGACGCTGACGGGCAGTTCGTCTACCAGGCACGCACCGACGACATGATCATCTCCGGTGGCTACAACATCGCCGGCCCCGAGGTGGAAGGCGCGCTGTTGCTGCACCCAGCGGTAGCCGAATGCGGCGTCGTGGGCGTGGCCGACGAAGCGCGCGGCATGGTGGTGAAAGCCTTCGTGGTGCTGCGCCCTGGTCACGCCGGCGACGCAGCCACGGCCCAGCTGCTGCAAGACCATGTGAAGCAGACCATAGCGCCGTACAAGTACCCGCGTGAAATCGAGTTTCTCGCCCAACTGCCGCGCACCGAAACGGGCAAGCTGCAGCGCTTCAAACTGAAGCGCCCGTGATGCGCCCAGCGGGCTGAAGCGTTGCACCCGGCGCGGCTACCCACGCGAGTGTCGGCGCGGCTGTCTGCGCGGCTGTCTGGGCGGCTGTCGGCGCCGCCGAAAGCACTGCATCAGGGCCGCATCGGTGCCGCATCACGGCTGCATCAGTGCCGGACGGTTCCGCCCGCAAGCCCGAACAGGTCAACCAGCGCCGCTCGAACCTGCGCCTGGCCGACGGCATTGGTGTTGTGGTGCGAGCCGCCTTGCACCAGCACAAACCGCTTCGGATGCGGCGCGCGGTCGAACAACGCACGGCCCAGCGCCGGGCTGATCAAGCTGTCTTCACTGCCGTGCACCACCAGCACGGGTGCTTTCACCTCGGCCATGTGCCGTGCGGCGTCAAAGCGCTGCGTGATCAGCGGCTGCAGCGGCAGCCAGCCCCAATTCAGCTTCCCGTACACGACTGGTATGGACGTGAAACTGCCTTCGACGATCAAGCCCGCCAGCGCCTGCGACGGCTCTGCAGCCGCGCTTGCCTGCGGCGCGCCCAGGCGCGCCGCCAGTTGCACGGCCACGGCTCCGCCCAGCGAATGGCCGAACACATAACGCTGCTGCTGCGGCCACTGCGTGGCCATCCAATGCCAGGCCGCCAGCGCGTCCTCCACGGCCGAGGCTTCAGAAGGCAGCGCTGGCGTGCTCTGTCCAAAACCGCGGTAGTCCACGCCCAACACCGCAAAGCCCATCTCGTGCATGCGCCGCATGCGGTGGGCACTGCCCCGCACGTCCCAGCGGGCACCGTGCAGATACAGCAGCACCGGTGCCGAGGCTTCGGCCTGCGGCAACCACAGCGCGTGCAGTCGCACTGTCTCGTGCGCTGGCGAGGCTGGTGAGGCCGTTACGGATGGCCAGGCCACCTGCGGATCCGTCGGCAGATGCGCTGCGAAAGCCACGGCAGGCGAATGGTCGACCTCGGCAGCTGAAACCGCGCCGGAATCGGCACTTAAATCCGCACCTGAACCCGTACCGCTGCGGGCCCGTTCAGCCGCGGGCGGCGTTCGCCGGACCAGGCTGCTGCGCGGCGCCTCGGGTCTGCCCGGATCAAACTCGATCCACACGTCCAGCATGCCCTGCGCCGCAGCCAGCCCGCCGGCCCAGGCGCGGTCGCTGGGCTGGAAGATCCACCGGCGCTGCTGCTCGTCCAGCGCCGCGCAGCCCGCGGCTGCAGCCGCGACCAGCGCCACCAGCCCCGCCGTTGCCAGGGCACGCCGCAGGCGACGGGCCGGGGACGGGTGTTGTTCGATGGTCGGCGACGTGGCCTGTGGAGGTGCAGTCATGATGCAGGGCGGGCCGGGGCAGTACAACCGGCAGGACAACAGGCGGTACAACAGGCAGGACAACAGCCAGAACAAATGGCTGCGGGGCCACCAGCGGGTGGCCCCGTCCCTATTGATCGCCAGCGCCGTTGCGATAGGCTAGCCTACAGCCTTGGTAACTTCAAAGAGGGGCATCGCCTATGAAACCCGTATCAGTGCTGTTGGCAAAACGTGCAGGCACCCTTTGGCATGTACGACCCGACGAGTCCGTGTTCGCTGCCTTGCAGCTGCTGGCCGACTACGAAGTGGGGGCGCTGATGGTGATGGACGGTGGCCGCCTGGTGGGTGTGTTCTCGGAACGCGACTACACACGCAAGATCGCCTTGCAGGGCCGCAATTCCAAAGAAACCAAAGTTTCCGAGATCATGACCACGCAGGTTCGCACCGTCGGCGCCGACACCGGCACGCGCGCCTGCATGGCCTTGATGAGCGAACACAAGTTCCGTCACCTGCCGGTGGTGGATGGCGGTACGGTGTTGGGCATGATTTCCATTCGCGACATCATGGATGACATCATCGCCGACCACGAAGCCACCATCGCACAGCTCGAAACCTACATTCAGAGCTGAGAGCGCGGGCCTAACTTTCATGATGCGGGGCAGCGCCCCGCATCATGGAACACTGCCACGTTAACGCGGGGGGCGCGAAGAGCAGCCAGCGCTGCGCAACCCAAAGGCCCGAACCGACGCCCATGCACGCTATCCTGGTTGCCGAATGAGTGAACCGACCGGCATCGAGACCGCACTCCACCGCGAAGTGCTGCAGGGCGCATTGCGCAACTCTGCGCGGTCCGTGCTGCTGCTGCTGGTGGCCGTGCCCTACATTGCCTGGCTGGGCTGGCAGGCCGGCATTCGTGGCCCGGCCGTGGGTGTCGTGTTGCTCAGCATCGGGGTCTCAGTCTGGCGCTTGTTGCTCACGAAGGCCTACGTCAGCCGGCCTTCGATGGGGCGCCTGGAAGTCAGGGCCGTGGTGCACCAACTCGAGGGCAACGCCGCGGTGGTCGGGCTGATGTGGGCGTGGGCCACCTTCGCCATTTACCCCAGCCTGCAGGGCCTGAACGCCACCGTGTACGTGGTCATCGTCTGCGGCTCGATCGCCACCGCGGCGTTCTTCTTGTCGATGGCGGGGCGCAGCTTTCTGCTGCTGTCACTGCTGCAACTGGGCTCGCTGACCGTGGTGTCGCTGATGCCTGGCGCCGCGCACTCGATACCCATGGCGGTGCTGGCCGTGATATTCGGTTTCACGATGTTGCGCGCGACGCGAGAATTCCGCGAGATTGCGCTGCGCTCGATGCGCCACAGCCTGGAAGCTGATCGCGCGCGGGACCGGTTGCTGAAGGCCAAGGAAGCGGCCGAGGCCGCCAACCTGGCGAAGTCACAATTCCTGGCCACCATGAGCCACGAGATCCGCACGCCGATGAACGGTGTGCTGGGCGCGCTGGAACTGTTGCGCCAGACGCCCCTGGACGGCCGCCAGCGGCGCCTGGTGCGCACCGCATCGGCTTCGGGTGAGTCGTTGATGGACATCCTGAACGACGTGCTCGACCATTCCAAGATCGAGGCCGGCAAACTGGTGCTGGCGGTGATGCCGATGTCGCTGCATGCCGTGGCGGGTGCGTCGACGGCGCTCTTCAGGGCCAGTGCCGAATCGCGCGGACTGCA
>JBBQMM010000325.1:0-5335 GCA_038328935.1 Burkholderiales bacterium | reverse complement strand
TGCTGTGGCGCCTCTCAGCGGCGCCGCATCCGAGGAACGCGTATTGGATCGACAGCCGGGCGATTCAGTCGCGCGGGCAGTCGGCTGACGCGCGCGAAGGCATTGCGGCGTTTCTGGACAAGCGCGATGCGCAGTGGCCCGACGCGGTCAGCCGCGACATGCCGGGGTTCTACCCATGGGGTGAGGCGCTAGACTTTCAGTAGCCTGCGCCACCGCTGGATCTGCTTGATCGGCGTGACCGAAAGTTCAGTTGCGCCAGCCTCTGGCGTAGGGGTCGATCAGCATCTGCGCGCCTTCGCGCACCAGTCGTTGCACCATCGCCGTCGCATTGTGGGCGCCGTGCAACGGGGTCAGCAGCAGCGCCACCTCTTCGGCGTTGTCGGCCACGCCCAAGCCGTCCTCTTGCAAGCGCACGCGCAGGCCGTTTTCGTGGGTCGCCAGGGTTTCGGTTTCGTCGATGGCCCAGCGCATCTTCCATTGGTGGTGCTTGGATGTCATGCGCACATCGTAGACGCTTCATTGCGGCTGCCGCGCGCAACCGGCCCCGTGCTGCTGCGGCAGGGCGCTCAGCTTGTCAGGCGCGCATGGGGGCCAGCAGGTCCTGCGAGCCGGCCGCCAGCAGCCGCGCGTCAGAGCCCAGTGTCACGAACCTGAAGCCGAGGCCCACGCGCGCCTTGGCCACATCGGGCCGGCCGTTGTGGATGCCCGCCACCACGCCGTGCGCCTTGGCGCGCGCGCAGATGTGTTCGATGGCTTGCTGCGCCTTGGTGTCGACGTCGTCGAACACCGGCTTGCAGCCGAGCGACAGCGACAGGTCCGACGGGCCGATGTAGATGGCGTCCAGGCCCTCCACGCTGAGGATGCTGTCCAGGTTGTCCAACGCCTGCGCGGTTTCGATCATCGCGAAAGCGACGACGGTCTTGTTGGCGTGTTGCGGGTAGTCGGCACCGCCGTACATCGTGGCGCGGATGGGGCCGAAGCTGCGCGTGCCCTGCGGTGCGTAGTGCGTGTAGTGCACCAGTTTCTGAGCGTCTTCACGCGTGTTGATCATCGGGCAGATGACGCCGTAGGCGCCGGCATCCAGCGCCTTCATCAGGATGCCCGGCTCCAGCCACGGCACGCGCACGATGGGCACGGTGGCGGTGGTGCTGATGGCCTGCAGCATGGGCACCAGCGCGCTGTAGTCGATGACGCCGTGCTGCAGGTCGATGGTCAGGCTGTCCCAGCCCTGGTGCGCCATCACTTCGGCGCTGAAGCTGTTCGGGATGGCCAGCCAGCCGTTCACGGCGGCCTTGTCTTCGGCCCACAGTTGGCGCAGGCGGTTGGGTCTCATGGCGGGTGCTCTCCGGTGGTGTGGCGTGGGGCGGGCCGAGCGTCTTTCGATCATGCCCCCTGAGCACTCCAAAACACGCCCGCGCGCGGTTGCAAGTGCCGGCCATGGCCCGAGCCGAGGCCGGCGTTACAAGTATTGTGTGCTGGCGGTGGCGCCGTCTCAATCAGGGTCGATCTTGAGGAGGCCTCCGGCCACTGCACGCTGCCTAGACGCCAGCGCCAAATATCGCACCCACGCCGGCCGTGATGGCCATCGCCAGCGCGCCCCAGAAGGTCACACGCCGGACACCGGGCAACATGCCGGCGCCACCGGCCTTCGCCGCCAAGGCACCCAGCAGCGCCAGGAAGACCAGCGAGGTGCCGCAGATCCAGGCGATCAGCCCGCGCTGCGGTGCCAGTGCCACCACGGCCAGCGGCAGTGCAGCGCCGACGGCAAAGCTGGCGGCGGAAGCCAGTGCAGCCTGCACCGGCCGTGCGCTGAGCGTGGACGAGATGCCGAGTTCGTCGCGCGCGTGCGCGCCCAGCGCGTCGTGTTGCATCAACTGCTCGGCCACCTGCTCGGCCAGGCCCTGCTCCAGGCCGCGCGCCACGTAGATGGCGGTGAGCTCGCGTCTTTCGGCGGCCGGGTGGGCCGCCAGTTCGGCGCTTTCGCGCGCGAGGTCAGCGCCTTCGGTGTCGGCCTGCGAGTGCACCGACACGTATTCGCCGGCGGCCATCGACATCGCGCCGGCCACCAGCCCGGCCACGCCGACGACCAGGATGTTGCCCTGGGTGGCACTGGCTGCCGCCACGCCGACCAGCAAGCTGGCGGTGGAGACGATGCCGTCGTTGGCACCGAGTACGGCCGCGCGCAACCAGCCGATGCGGTCATTGCGGTGGCGTTCGGCATGGCGGCGGGTGCGGGGCATGAGGCAGGTGTTGTCTCGGGCTGGGGTGGCGGAACGGGTGCGCGGCGGGCCGGCGGCACTGCGGATTTGAAGCGGGCCTAACTTTCATGATGCGGGGCAGCGCCCCGGATCATGGAACACTTCCACGTTAACGTGTTGCCGATGTGATTGCACAGCGTGCCTGGTCCCGAGGCCCTGGTCTGTACGCCATCGAACAGATTGCCCGGTCGTCGGAGGAAGTGTTTCAGCAGACCTCAGGGCGCGCGGGAACGGTGCGGGCGGCCTTCCCGCGCTGCGCACTGGTCGTGGCGCGGGTGGTTCACCGTGCCATCAGGTCGGCCATCGAGGTCAGCCCGATCACCGCGCCGCGGTGCTGCACCACGCGCGCCGCCATGCGGTTGCCGCTGGCCGCCGATTCAACCGCCGTGCCGCCCCCGAGGCGAAAGGCGATGTAGGCGCCGGCAAAACTGTCGCCGGCCGCTGTGCTGTCCACCACCCGCAGCACGGGCTCGGTGGCAACCTGTACGGCGGGCTGCCCGGCACAGCGCACCACCGTGGGCAGTGCGCCGCGTTTCACCACCACCTCCGGGCAGGGCAGGGCCAATGTGCGCTGCAGCTGCGCTTCGGCGGTTGAGGCGGCGGTTGAGGCGGCGTTTGCGTCGGCGTTTGCGTCGGCGGTTGTGCCGGCGTTTGTGTCGGCGCTTGTGTCGGCGGTTGTGCCGGCGTCGGTGGGGCTCCACAACGCCTGCTCATCGTCCAGCGTCATCAACGCCAGCGTGGCGGCGTCCGTGGCGGCGGTGAAGGCCGCGCGTGCCTCTTCGACGCTGGCCCACAGGCGCGGCCGATAGTTGTTGTCGAAGGCCACCATGCCGCCCTGAGCACGCACCTGCGCAGCCACCTTCAGCAGCCGGCTGCGCCCGGCCGCGGGCAGGATGGCCAGGCTGATGCCGCTGAAGTACAGCGCGTCGATCGCGCCCACCTGCAGTTCCAGCGGCGTGCTGCCTTCGGGCACGTCGAAGTACGCGCGCGCAGCAGCCTGGTCGCGCCAGTAGCTGAAACGGCGTTCGCCGTTGCTGTCCACATCGATCAGGTACAGCCCCGGCAGCCGGCCGGGCAACTGGCGCACCAGCCCCGTACCGATGCCCTCGGCCTGCCAGCGCTGCAGCATGCCGGCGCTGAGCGGGTCGTCGCCCAATGCGGTGGCGTAGTCCACCCTCAGGCCACGCCGCGATCCCAGACGGGCCATGTAGACAGCGGTGTTGAGGGTGTCGCCGCCGTAGCTCTGCTGCAGGTTGCCAAACGCGGTGCCCTGCAGCTCCAGCATGCATTCGCCGAACGACACCACCCTCAAGCCGGTTTGTATTGCACTCACCATGGATTCCCCGGGCTTCGCCTGGAAGGTCGATTCGATATTCTATGAAGGCGGTCTCGAAGCGGCATCGAAGCTGCGCCCGCCGTGCCCCTTGGGGCGGACAAGGAACCCGATGAACACCCCCTTCCACACCCTGCTGTTGACCGGCGCTGCCGGCACCCTGGGCCGAGCCCTGGCGCCTGCGCTGCAGGGTCTGAGCACGCGCTTGCGCGTCTCTGACCTTGCACAGCCCTTGGCGCGCCTGAACCTGCCCGCGGGCTCGGAAGCCTGGCCTTGTGATCTGGCCGACGCCCCTGCGGTGCATCAGATGGCCATCTGGAACACCGATGCCGCCTGGGCCCGTCTGGGCCTCGTGCCGCAGACAACGCAGAAGCCCACGCCGCCCAGATGGAGCATCTGCTGCAGCCCGCCGGGCCCCAGCATCTGCTGCAAGGCGGCAGCTTTCTGGGCACAGGCCCCTTCGACGAACTTGCCCTGCCCGCGCCGGTTGCCCAACACAACGGAGCTTTGAAATGAACCCATCGCAAAGTGCGCCCGAGCCCTTTCAACCCAGCACACGCCTGCCCGACCCGCGCATCCGCGTGCTGGACGAGCAGTTCATGCCGCTGCGCCTGCTGTCGGGCACCGTCGAGCGGCTGGCCACCGGCTGCTATTGGGCCGAAGGGCCGCAGTGGTTCGGCGATGGACGCTACCTGCTGTTTTCAGACATCCCCAACAACCGCATCCTGCGCTGGGACGAAACGAGCGGCGCGGTGAGCGACTTTCGCAAGCCATCCAACCACGCCAATGGTCTGGCGCGTGACCGCCAGGGCCGGTTGCTGGCCTGCGAACACGGCACCCGGCGCGTCACGCGCACCGAGTACGACGGCCGCATCACCGTGCTGGCCAGCCACTACCAGGGCAAGCGGCTGAACTCGCCCAACGACATCGTCTGCGCCCGCGACGGTGGCATCTGGTTCACCGACCCGCCCTTCGGCATCTCCGGCTGGTGGGAAGGTGAACCGGCCACGCCTGAGCTGCCGCATGGCGTGTACCGCATCGCGCCTGACTCGGGCGAACTGTCGATGTTGGTGGACGACCTGGATGGCAGCAACGGCCTGGCCTTCAGCCCCGACGAGCAGCTGCTGTACGTGGTGGAAAGCCGCGCCGCACCGCAGCGCAAGATTTGGCAATACGACGTGACGGCAGGCAGCGCCGGGCCGAGCCTGAAGAACCGGCGGCTGTTCGTCGATGCCGGCGGCCCAGGCGCTTATGACGGCATCGCGGTAGACCAGTCGGGCAACCTGTGGTGCGGCTTTGGCAGCAGCGGCGCGCCGGGTGCCGACCTCGAGGATTTGGACGGCGTGCGTGTCTACAACCGGGAAGGCCGTCCGTTGGCGCACATCCACCTGCCCGAGCGCTGTGCCAACCTGTGCTTTGGCGGTGCCCACCACAACCGCCTGTTCATGGCGGCGAGCCATTCGCTGTATGCGCTGTATGTCAACAGCCGGGGTGCGGTGGTGTGAGCTAACGCAAAAACCCGATGGCATGACGGCCTCAAGATCGGCAGCGAATGGTCGAAATGGATGCACAACGGGCGTTCAATGCACCCGACCAGCTCCCTTTCGAATGCTCAAAAAAGATACCCATCAGCTGCTACTCGAAGGCAACAGCACCCACCAGGCCTTGCTGGACGTGGTGCTGCACCGCAGCCTGGTGCGCCTGGAGTCCGGGCATCTGGCCGTGGTGGTGGCGCAGAACCCCA
>JBBQMM010000324.1:0-5338 GCA_038328935.1 Burkholderiales bacterium | reverse complement strand
TGCGCGGCCACCGCGTCCCCGCGCAGCGCGGCCCTGGACCAGGGCCCATGTCGCTTGCGTCTTGATTCACCCATCGGGTGAGTCTGCCAAATCAGCGCAACACCGCGCCAGTGCTGAAATTCCTCAGAGTCTGCGCAGGTGTACTGCCGTTTCTAGGCTCAGTGGTGCTTCGTGGGACGACCTGGGACGTCGTGCGGTGTTGCAACCGGGACACATGCCGTGCCCTGAGGAAATTTCGGACACGAGTCGGACACGGAGCCCCACAAAGAAAAACAGGTTAGCGACTTGCATCGCTAACCTGTTGATTTTTATGGCTCCCCGACCTGGGCTCGAACCAGGGACCTACGGATTAACAGTCCGGCGCTCTACCGACTGAGCTATCGAGGAATTGAGCCCAGCAGTATAGCTTGGAAGAGTGTGGCTTCAGGCGGCACAAGTGCGCGTCAAAGGCTCAAGTGCACGCTGGCGTGCCACTGGCGGGCGGGCAGGGGGTACAGATAGGCGTGTCCGAACTGGTACGGGGCTTCTTTCCAGGCGCGCTGGTCCGTGGCGTTGTCCACGCCAAGGCGCCAGGTGGTTGCGATCCCGGCCACCTTGGTTGCATAGCGCGCGCCCAGGTCCAGCCTCGTCCAGCCCGGCGTCGACACGGTGTTTTCAGGGTCCACCATGCGTGCGCCTTCGTGTGTGGTGAAGGCCAACAGGCTCAAGCCAGGCACCGCAACGAGGTTGTAGGCGGCCTGCAACTTGAGTGTGCGCGCGGGCACGTTTGGGGGCTCCAGCCCTTGCTGTGCACCATTCAAGGGGCCTTCGACACGCGCCCTGAGCAGCATGGCGCTGCCCCGCAAGCTGACGGGGCCGGCGCTCCACTCTGCATCGGCCTCGATACCGCGGTGGCGCTGGCTGCCGTTGTGTTGCCGCGTGCACGTGCGGGCGACGTTGCAGGCGCCGATATCGCTCCACAAGGGGCGGTCGATGTCGAAGGCGGCCAGGTTCCAGGTCAGACTGCCCTGGCGTTGTTTCAATCCCAGTTCGAACTGCCGGCTCTTCAGTGTGGGCAGCGGCACACCAGCGTTGGTGTAGCGGCTGCGGTTGGGTGCAACCTCGCTCTCGATGCCCTGGCCGGCGTTCACATAGGCCATCAGGCCGGGCGCAATGTCGTGCGAGACGCCGGCCCAGGGGGTGGTGAACCGTTGTGCGTACTGGGTGGACCGACTGCCATCAGTGCGCACGCTGTCGCGATGAATGCTGCTGTGGCGCAGGCCGAGCCACAGGCTGGTACCCGACCGCAACTCGACGCGGTCCTGAAAGCGCCACTCGGTGCTGCGTTCGCTGCGGTTGGTGTTTTCATCGGTCAGCGCTGGGTCGCTCGGCGTGCTTGAAAGCCCGTCGATGGTGCCTGTGCCCACCCAGTTGTAGGCCTGGCGACCCAGGCGAATCGTTTGTCGCGTCGACAGCACGCCGACGCTGACGTGTTGCGTTAGGCCCGCAGCCCGCAGGCGGCCAGAGGCCGACAGGTCCAGCGCCGTGCTGTGGCGCCTCTCGCCTTCGCTGCGGTAGTCGTACAGATCAAAGCTGCCGTCGCTGCAGTAGCGGGTGTAGTCGTTTTCGCTGCTGCAGCCGTATGGAAACGCCACGCGGTCTTCGTTGCCCAACCGCTGCTGCATGGTGTGCGCCACCACCGTCCAGTCGGATGAGAGGGCATGGGTGTAACGCAGCGATCCAGTGGTGCCGTCAAACACGACGGGTAGGCTCCAGGGCTGGTTGTTGAGGTTGGTGCGGGGGTCGATGCTGCTGGCCGGTGGCAACCGGCCGCCCAGCAGGCTGAAGCCGGGCATGCTGGGCTGGCTCTGGCGCGACCGCTCCAGCTCGGCCTCCAGCAAGCCGGCAGCGCCGACTCTGCTTTCCACGGCCAGCGCCAGCAGCTGACGGGTGCCCTTGGCGTTGCGCAGTGCGGGCTCCAGGTGCTCGCCTTCGGCGTTGATTCGCCAGGCCAGGCCAATTTCACTTCTGCGGCCCAGGTCGATCGCAACGGCCGCGTTGCCGCTGTCGGTGGCGCTGGTTTGAGCGCTGGTGATGTCGGCCTGCGGACGCTTCACCACCAGGTTCACCAGGCCACCGGGCGAGCTGGTGCCGGCCTGCAACCCAGTCACACCTTTCAGCACCTCCAGCGCCTGCTTGTTGCCCGCAGGCAGCACGGTCTCGGCGTTGATGGGCAGGCCGTCACGCCTGTAGTTGTAGCGCGGGTCGAGGATGTACCCACGCACCGCCAGCTGGCCCCAGTAGCCAGGTGCGTTGTAGGCGTCGGTGGTGGTGGCATCGAGCCGCGTGATGTCTGCCAGGCTGGTGATGCCGGCGTCCTGCAGCTGGCGCAGGTTGATGACGCTGCCGCTGTAGGGCGACTTCGACAGCGGCACATCACCGAAGCCGGCCACGCCAGCCGTGTTCAGCAAACTGCTGCGGCCCGTGATGGTGATGCTTTGCGTGACGCCCGCGGACGGCTCTTGCGCGGCGGCCTGCATACTGGCCAGACAGGCCAGGGTGATGACGGAAATGGAATGACGTGCCATCTTGCTTCCTTCAAAGCGATGGCAGGTGGGCAAACTGTCAACAAGGGCCGGCCATGGTGGCCACCCGGGTTCCGGTTGCTTCCCTGCGCGAGGATTACCTCAATCAGGTTCAAAGGGACTTTCTCAGCCGGAGCTGGCACATCGGCCAACCACAGCACCCCTAGCGAACGCACCACGGACGGACTTCCGTGGTGCAGGACCATTATCAGTCGAAGACCGGCGACTCCACGCCCAACACCTTGTGCAGCTTGGGGCTGGTGGTGGTGTACTGCAACAGTACGCGTTTATTGGGGAACACGTAGGGGCTGGCGCCGAAGGCGGCCAGCGCGGCTTCGTGAAAGCCCGACAGGATGAGCTTCTTCTTGCCCGGGTAGATGTTGATGTCACCCACGGCGAAGATGCCCTTGGTGGTGGTCTCGAATTTCTCGGTGTCCACCGTGATCTGTTTGCGCTCGATGCCCAGGCCCCACTGGGCGATCGGACCCAGCTTGGGGCTGAGGCCGAAGAACACCAGCAGCATGTCCAGCGGCACCAACCGCGTCACGCCGTCAGCACCGGTGACCTTGAGCTGTTTCAGCTGACCTGCCTGTTCCTCGAAGCCGGTGACCTGGCCGACCACGAACTGCATCTCGTAGGCGTCGCACAGCTCCTTCATCTTGGCCACGCTGGCGGGCGCGGCACGGAAGCCGTCGCGGCGGTGCATGAGGATCACGCTCTCGGCCTTGTGGGGCCCCAGCTGCGCGAAGTTCAGGGCCCAGTCCAGGGCCGAGTCGCCACCACCGACGATGACCAGGTTCTTGCCCGCAAACTGAGCCGGGCTCTTCACACGGTAGAACAGCTGTGTCTCGTCGAATTTTTCCAGTCCGTCCACCTTCAGCGTTCGCGGCTGAAAGCTGCCGACACCACCAGCGATGAAGACCGTCTTGGTGAGGAACTGCGTGCCCTTGGAGGTGGCCACGAAGAAGCGTCCGTCGGCCTGCTTTTCTACCCGGGTCACTTCCTGGCCCAGGTGGAAGGTGGCGCCAAAGGGGGCGATCTGCTTGAGCAGGTTGTCGGTCAGTTCCTTGCCCGTGCACACCGGCACGGCCGGAATGTCGTAGATCGGCTTGTCGGGGTACAGCTCGATGCACTGCCCGCCCGGGTAGGCCAGGCTGTCGATGATGTGGGCCTTGATCTCCAGCAGCCCGAGTTCAAAGACCTGGAACAGGCCCACAGGGCCGGCGCCGACGATCACGGCATCGGTTTCGATGGTGGGCTGCAATGGGGTGTTCGCTTCGAAAGTCATGCCAGGGATGGTTGTGTTGGCGCCGTCCGAGCACAAACGCCAGGAGGTCTGGTGATGGGTACACGGGGTGTCTTGCGGGCCACCTTCAAGAGGCCTGCTGCCGACCGTTGACGGCGGGCGTCAACGAATCAATTGGTCCAGCTTGTCGGGCTTGTCTTTCCATTCATCGGCGTCGGGCAGCGGCGCCTTGCGCTTGGTGATGCTTTTCCATGAGCGCGACAGTTCGACGTTGAGCTTGATGAAGGCCAACTGGTGGCTGGGAACGTCTTCCTCGGGAAGGATGGCGTTGACCGGGCATTCAGGAATGCAAACGGCGCAGTCGATGCATTCGTCAGGGTCGATGACCAGCATGTTGGGGCCTTCGCGAAAACAATCGACGGGGCACACATCGACACAGTCTGTGTATTTGCAACGGATGCAGGATTCGAGAACAACGTGGGTCATGACCAGGCTCGGTGGAAGGAAGAGATGCACGGTGCGTGAGTGGCACCAGCGCAAACCCTAGATTTTAGGCTGCACCATGGCTGTGTCGGGCATGCCCCGCGTCAAGGGCAGGGTTGATTGCAGCACCCGGTGGCGCCAGAGCGACAACGCGCCTTGCAGGAGGGGGTTTGTGCAGGTGCAGCGCCACTGCGGCAGCGGTCCGCGCGTTCTGGCTGGGGGCTTGACGTTGCCGTGCTGGCGGGGCTGCTGGCGCTGTCAGATCAAGCCGTGCCCCCCAGCTGCTGCTGAGTGACGGGCGCTGAGTGACGGGCGCCTATGCCTGCGCCGCGGCCTGTCGTCGCTCGGTCAGCACGCGCTGGTACGGTGTGCTGATGAAGCCCAACGCCCGCTGGGCGGTGTCTTCGCTCTGCCCGGCGGCCAGCTGCACGGCGTCGAAGCCGCAGCGGCGCAGCAACGGCAGCATGTCGGCCAACACCTCCCCGGTGGCGATGAGTTCGCCCTTGAAGTGCACCCGGCTGCGCAGAAGCACGGCCTGGCTGTAGGCGCGGCCGTCGGTCCATTTGGGAAACTGAAGCACCAGCGTGCTCTGCGAGCGCAGCTCCTCGCTGCTGGCCAGCACGTCGGCGGTGTTGTCCAGCACCCGGGCGCCTTGCGGCAGGGTGTCGGCAGCGGCATAGAAAGCGATCTGGTGGTCTTGCATGGTGTTACTCCGCGGCCACGGCCGTGCTGCGCCGCGCGGCATCGGCAGCCAGTCGGAAGGGCAGGGCACCCAGGCGGCGCGCGGTGTGGATGAAGTGTTCGCCGCTGTGGCGTTCACGCAGGTAGGTGTCGATCACGGCTTCGATGGCGTCGGGCACTTCGTCGGCTGCGAACGATGGGCCGATGACCTTGCCAGCCACGGCCGCACCGCTGAGCGTGCTGCCGTCGGCGCCGCCGACGGTGAGTTGGTACCACTCGCTGCCGTCCTTGTCCTCGCCCAGCACGCCGATGTGTCCACTGTGGTGGTGGCCGCAGCTGTTGATGCAGCCGCTGATGTGCAGGT
>JBBQMM010000323.1:0-5370 GCA_038328935.1 Burkholderiales bacterium | reverse complement strand
CACTGGGACGAGCAACGCGGCCGCGCCGGCCCGCTCGCGGCGGCCGATTACGAAGCCTGCGGCATGATGGCCCGGGCGCTGGACCGGCATGCCGAGTCGGCCTGGGCCCAGCTGCACACGATGCAGCAGGCGCTGTGCCAGAAGCTTTTTCGCGCCCTCACCGACAAGGGCACCGACGCCCGCGGCATCCACCGGCCCACCGCGCTGGGCCACCTGTGCGCCATCGCCGAAGCACGCGAGGCCGAGGTGCGGGCCGTCGTCGACCAGTTCCGCGAGCCGCGCCTGAGCTTCCTGATGCCACCGGCCGATGAGCCGATGACGGCTGCCACCGTCGTCGACATCTCGCACGAGAGTCTCATGCGCGTGTGGCAGCGGCTGCGGGGCTGGAGCGAACAGGAAGCCGCATCGGCTGGCCACTACCGGCGCCTGGTGCAGACCGCGCAACGGGCGAATGCGGGCCAGGCCGAACTGCTGCGCGGCGCCGAGCTGGAACGGGCGCTGGACTGGCTGGCGCGCGACCAGCCCAACAGCGCCTGGGCCGAGCAGTACGGCGGCGACTTCGACGCGGTGTCCGAGCTGCTGAGCAGGAGCCGGGCCGAGCGCGACGCCGCAGCGCGGGCGCAGCAAGCGCGCCGCCAACGCGGCGTGGTCATGGTTGCGGTGGCAATGCTTACGCTGATGGGCGTCGCGGCCTACATGGCGTACGGTGAGGCGCGCGTCCGCGACGCCCTCGGGATGGCGCAGGTGCAAGCCAGTATCGCCCGCGCCGCCGCGGACGAGGCCGAGCTGGCCAAGTATCAAGCCAACGAAGCGCAGACGAAGGCCGAGGCTAGCGCCCTCGAGGCGCGCGCCGCCAAGGCCGTGGCCGAGCAGAAGACGCTCGATGCCCAGATTGATCGCGGCCGAGCGCTCGCCAGCGCCGGGATCGCGCGGCAGAAGGAAGAAATGGCGCGCCGGACGCAAAAGACGCTGGAAGAGGAAAAGGCCAAGTTTGCCGAGCTCGAGGCGCGCCTGAATCTCGTCCAGACTGCGCAGCCCTACGCACCAGCACCGCCGCTGCCGCCCGCGCCGCCGCCCTTCGACTGGTCGAACCTCGCACCTGTGGCTGCTTCGGCCAGGCAGACTGCGCCGGCACCAGCGCCAGCGCCAGTGCCCGTTCCCGTGCTGGCTGAGGGTGTGTTGAACCAAAGCGGACGGCACCCGATGGCCGGCTGGCGGCAAGAGTAGGCAAAGACCGCCCTGCAGCCCATACGCCGTCTGGCGTACCCGGCCCGCGCAGTGGCTAGACTGCGGGCCCGTGAAGACACCCTGAACCGCATCCCGCCCAAGCCGCCCGAAGCAGCGGTGGGCATCGCCTGCCCAGCCGCTGCAGCCGCTGCAGAGACCGGTTCTTTTCGACGCTTTGGCCCGCGCCTTGGGCCTGGTCGCGGTCACGGTCGCGCTATTGGCCACCGGCTCGCCCGCGATGGCACAACGCAACCCGGCCGCCCTGGCCTCGCCGTCACCGGCGCTGCAGCCGCTGGGCCAGATTCCCGTCATCACGCTGGACGGCCTACCGCGCCCAAACGCCCGCCGCTGGAGCGCGGCCCGGTGCTGCCGGCCCATGTGGAGCGTTGGCGCCTGGACGCCAAGGCCATGGAGTACGGTGAGCCCGGCGTGCCGCGCGACCCCGTGCGCGCGGCCGAGCTGTACTGCCGCGCCGCCCGCCACGGCGACGCCGAAAGCCAGTACAGCCTGGGCTGGATGCTGACCAATTCGCGCGGCATCGAACGCGACGAAGCGCAGGCCGCGCACCTGTTTGCCGCCGCTGCCGAGCAGGGCTACGCGCAGGCCCGCAACATCCTGGCGCGCATGGGCGCGCCGCGCGGCGAACCGCCGGCCTGCTTGCGCCCGCCAGAAGAAGACCGCGCCCTGGTCGCCGCAGCCACGTCGTTGGCGCCCAGGGCAACAGCGCCCGGTCAGCGACCCACTGCTTTCGTGCCACCACCGCCGCCGCGCAACGCGCCCGAAGTGCGGGTGCGCTTCGTGCGCCTGGTGGCACCCGAATACCAGCTGGAACCGCATCTGGTGCTGGCCTTCATCGCCACCGAAAGCAACTTCGACGCCGCAGCCGTGTCGCCCAGGAACGCGCAGGGCCTGATGCAGCTGATACCCGAAACCGCTGCCCGCTTCGGCGTGCGCAACAGCATGGACCCGACGCAGAACATGCGCGGCGGCATGGCCTACCTGCGCTGGCAGATGGCGCGTTTCCAGGGCGACGTGGTGCTGGTGGCCGCCGCCTACAACGCCGGCGAAGGCGCCGTGGAGCGCTACTTCGGCGTGCCGCCGTTTTCTGAAACCCGGCAGTACGTGTGGAAGATCGTTTCGGCCTCGGGCGGCATGCTCAGCCACCCCTTCGACACACAAGTCACGCCCGTGTCGGACCTGATGCCGGTGATGCGCCGGCCCTGGTGGGTGCGTTAGGGCTTTGTTAGGGCTGCGTCAGGCGTTGTTGAAAAAGTCCCTGGCGGCGCCCTGCCCGCTCAGGCCGTTTTCGTTTCCGTCAAGCCCAGCTCGGTCAGCATCTGCTGGCGCATCACGAACTTCTGCGCCTTGCCCGTCACCGTCATCGGCAATTCGCTGACGAAGCGCACATGGCGCGGCACCTTGTAATGCGCGATCTGGCCGGCGCAGAAATCGCGGATTTCGCCTTCGTTGCAGTGCTCACCGGGTTTGAGCACCACCCAGGCGCATACCTCTTCGACGTACTTCGGGTCGGGCACCCCGAACACCTGCACCTGGGCAACCTTGGGGTGGCGGAACAGGAACTCTTCGACCTCGCGCGGGTAGACGTTTTCGCCACCGCGGATGAGCATGTCCTTGAGACGGCCGACGATGTTGCAGTAGCCCTGGGCGTCGAGCGTGGCGAGGTCGCCGGTGTGCATCCAGCCGTCGACCACGGCCTGCGCTGAACGCACCGGTTCGTCCCAGTAACCCAGCATCACGCTGTAGCCCTTGGTCAGCAGTTCGCCCGTGGCGCCCACCGGCACGGTGCGGCCCTCGGCGTCCACCACCTTCACCTCCAGGTGCGGCAGGATGCGGCCCACCGTGGACACCCGTTTGTCCTGCGGGTCGTCGGTGCTGCTCTGGAAAGACACTGGCGAGGTTTCGGTCATGCCGTAGGCGATGGTCACCTCGTTCATGTGCATGGCGGTGTTGACGCGTTTCATCACTTCCACCGGGCAAGGGCTGCCGGCCATGATGCCGCCGCGCAGGCAGCTCAAGTCGAACTCGGCGAACCGCAGGTGATCGAGTTGGGCAATGAACATCGTCGGCACGCCGTGCAGGTGGGTGCAGCGTTCGGCGTGCACGGCCTGCAAGGTGGCCAGGGCGTCGAAACCCTCGCCAGGAAAGACCATGGTGCCGCCCGTGACCGTGCACGCCAGCGAACCCATGACCATGCCGAAGCAGTGGTACAGCGGCACCGGAATGCACAGCCGGCTGTCGCCGTCCAGGCCCATCGCCTGTGCCACATAACGGGCGTTGTTGACGATGTTGCGGTGGGTCAGCGTGGCGCCTTTGGGGTTGCCCGTGGTGCCGCTGGTGAACTGCACGTTGATGGCGTCATGGCGGTCCAGCGTGCCGCCGACATGGCGCGCGCGCGCCACCGACTCGGCGTCGGCCAGCGCCAGCACGGCACTGAAATTCCACGTGCCGGGCGTGGCTTCTTCACCCATGCGGACCACCGTTCGAAGGTGCGGCAGGCGCGCGGCTTGCAGCGCGCCCGGCGCAGCGTGGGCCAGCTCGGGCGCCAGCATCTGCAGCATCTGCAGGTAGGCACTGGTCTTGAATTCCGGCGCCGTGATCAAGCCTTTGCACTGCACCTTGTTGAGCGCGTATTCCAGCTCGGCCAGCCGGTACGCCGGGTTGATGTTGACCAGCACCACGCCGATGCGCGCCGTGGCGTACTGCGCCAGCACCCATTCCGCGCGGTTGGGGCCCCAGATGCCGATGCGGTCGCCCGGCGCAAAACCCAGCTTCAGCAGCCCCGCGGCCAGGCGGTCGGCTTCGTCGCGCAGCTGCGCCCAGGTCCAGCGGATGCTGGAGGCGCTGAACACGCAGGCCGCATGGTCGGGCCGCAGCGCGGCGGTGTGGTCCAGCCACTGCGGGATGGTCCACTCCGACAGCGCGGGTTCAACGGCGCCAACGACGTGGGACAGGCCCTGCAGCGGCAGGCGTGGTGCGGTGTCGGGTGTCATGGGTGAACCTCTGGCAGCGATGGCGTGGATGGGCTGGCGGCTGGATTGTCAGCGCCGCCGGCGACTGACTGGCAGTGGCTGTGGAATCGATGTCGCGATCGTCTTCCAAGGCAAGCTTCAGCAGACATCGCCCGGTTTTGCGGGCGGTCTTCATTCGACCAGCGGGTCACCGCGGAATTCGCCAACGGCGATGCCTTTGGCGGGTCGACCGACCCGACCCCCGGCCTCGGATCGGGCGGCGACGACAGCAGCTGGATCACAACAGACTATCCCCTGCAAGGCAGGGGCGACAAGACGGCGGGAGTGGCTTTTGCTGTCAGCACCGTGGGCTTCAGCCAGATCGTGGTGTCCTGGGACCACTGGACTTCATGGGGTGGCGCCGACAGCGCGCAGTTTCAATACTCGATGATGCTGGCCGGCCTGGCTGCCGTGGGCTGGTTCGCCCGCCGTCGTCAAGACTGATCAACCCGGCAGGCCTTGCCTGGAGACCCCGACACAGCCGGCCCGGCATCCGGGTGGTTTTGGCAGCCAGCAGGAAGCTCCACGGGCAGCTGACCCATCGCTGTTTGCGAGCTCGCCATCGGCGGCATCGCCGTGTCCACCTCAGCGCGGCCGCTGCGCCGACCCGCGCTCGACTGACCATTCCGTCCAAACTCCCAGGGTGGAAGGGTTCCGTGTACGAAGACTGGACAACCAACGCCGTGGTCGTGTTGAGCACGCTCGCGTCGGTCAGCGCAGCGCTGGCGGCGCTGGGTGGCGCGCCTGCGTTGCCGCACAGCGGCTGCCAAGCGAAAGAAGACCGGGTTTGAAGAGCCGCTCTGCACCGACCATGCACTTGGCCACCGTTGACGCTCAGGCGGTCAGCATCCATCCCCAGGCAAACATCGGATCCCCTGTTTTTTTGGTTTTGGCTCTGCCGTCGCTGGCCGCATGGCGGTCAGCCGAAACGTACGCCAGAATGACAGTTATGGATCTGCCGAACCCTCAGCTTGGCGATGCCTTTGCCCGCCGCAGCAACAGCCCATGGCCCGGCTGAACTTCCACCACCTGCACTACTTTTGGGCTGTGGCCAAGGACGGCAACCTCACGCGCGCGGCCACGCGCTTGCATGTCTCGCAGTCGGCGCTGTCGA
>JBBQMM010000322.1:0-5373 GCA_038328935.1 Burkholderiales bacterium | reverse complement strand
GCAGCTGCTCGACCCGTTGACGGGGCGCGTGCGGCAGAAGATTCCTCGCTTCACGGTCTACCCCAGCAGCCACTACGTGACGCCACGTGAGCGCGTGGTGGACGCGATGGCCACCATCAAGGACGAACTGCGCGCGCGCCTGGACGAGTTCGTGAAGGCGGGCAAGCTGGTGGAGGCACAACGCCTGGAGCAGCGCACACGCTTCGACCTGGAAATGCTGCAAGAGGTAGGCCATTGCAAGGGCATCGAGAACTACACGCGGCATCTTTCGGCCGCGCAGCCCGGCCAGCCGCCGCCCACGCTGGTGGACTACCTGGCCAAGGATGCCTTGATGTTCCTGGACGAGAGCCACGTGCTGATCGGCCAGTTTGGTGGCATGTACAACGGCGACCGCGCGCGCAAGACCACGCTCGTGGAATACGGCTTCCGGCTGCCCAGCGCGCTGGACAATCGGCCGCTGAAGTTCGAGGAGTTCGAACTTAAGATGCGCCAGGCGGTGTTTGTCTCGGCCACGCCCGGCAACTGGGAGAAGGAGCACACCGGCGCCGTGGTGGAACAGCTCGTGCGCCCCACCGGCCTGGTCGACCCGGAGGTGGAAGTAAGACCCGCCAGCACGCAGGTGGACGACGTGCTGCAAGAGATCCGCTTGCGGGTGCAGACCAACGAACGGGTGCTCATCACTACGCTGACCAAGCGCATGGCCGAGCAGCTGACCGACTACCTGGCCGACAACGGCGTGAAGGTGCGCTACCTGCACAGTGACGTCGACACGGTGGAGCGTGTCGAGATCTTGCGCGACCTGCGCCTGGGCACCTTTGACGTGCTGGTCGGCATCAACCTGCTGCGCGAAGGCCTGGATTTGCCCGAGGTTTCGCTGGTGGCTATCCTGGATGCTGACAAGGAAGGCTTTCTGCGTTCAGAGCGCTCGCTGATCCAGACCATCGGCCGCGCGGCGCGCAACATCAACGGCCGCGCCATCCTCTATGCCGAGAAGTTCACTGACAGCATGAAGGCGGCGATCGGTGAAACGGAGCGGCGTCGAAACAAGCAGATCGCTCACAACCTGGCGATGGGCATCACGCCCAAGAGCGTGACCAAGCGCATCCGCGACATGATCGATGGCGTGGTTTCCGACAAGGCGGCCAAGGATGAACTGAACGCGGCTCGGGCGGCAGCGGAAGTGGAGACGCTGTCGGAGAAGGACCTGGGCAAGCGCATCAAGCTGCTTGAAAAGCAGATGCTGGAACACGCCCGGAACCTGGAGTTCGAGAAGGCGGCCCGGGTCCGCGACCAGCTCGCCTTGCTGCGCGAACAAGCCTTTGGTGCCAGCGTGGCCGATGTCGTGCCGCTCATCGCGGCCGCGCCCCCGGCGCGCGGAGCGGCCTGATGCTGGACCGCATCAAACAGTGGATGCAGGGCAGCCCTGCCAACGACGAACCGTCGAAGGCCGGCACTGGCAGCCCCGGTGAGCTCGGCATCCTGATGGTCTGCTCGGGCAATATCTGCCGCTCGCCCACCGCGGAGGCGGTGTTGCGGGCCAAGCTGCAGCGAGCCGGTGTGGTGGGCGTGCGGGTCGGTTCGGCCGGCACCCATGGCTTTCACCTCAGCGAGGCGCCGGACCCGCGGGCGCAGGCCGCCGCCAGGCGCAGGGGCTACGACCTGTCCAGTCTGCGAGCCCGGCCGGTGCGGGACCACGACTTCGAACGCTTTCAGTGGCTGCTGGCGATGGACAAGTCGCATCTGGCATGGCTGCAGCAGCGGTTGGCCCTGCAGGAGATGCCGCAGGCGCAGCAGGCCAAGCAGGCCAAGCAGGCCCACCTGTTGATGGACCACGCGCGCCTGTACAGCGGCACCTCGGAAGTGCCGGACCCGTATTACGGCAGTCCCGAGGGTTTCGAGCGCGTCCTCGATCTGGTGGAGGACGCCTGTGACGGCCTGGTGGAACTGCTGCAGCGCCAGCGCAGCGGGAGCGGCCGGTGATGCCGCAGGTGCCGCTTTCCTGCGCCTGCGGTTTGGCACCGGGGTCAACCGGAGCGAGTCGCTTGCAGTGCCCCTGAGCATGTCAGGGTGGCCGGCCAGAGGTTGATCAAAACGGTCAACTTCTGGCATACTTGACTTAATCACTCGGGAACTGTGACTGATCAGTCACAGTTTTTTGAAGCGAGTGAAAAGTGCCTCGAAAACCTGCTGCGCAGCCCTCTTTTGAGCTGCCTGGAGAAAGCCCCATGAGACTGACCACCAAAGGCCGTTTTGCAGTAACCGCCATGATCGACTTGGCCCTGCGTTCGCACTCCGGACCGGTGGCGCTGGCAGCCATCAGCCAGCGTCAGCAGATTTCCCTGTCCTATCTGGAGCAGCTGTTCGGCAAGCTGCGCCGGCACGATCTGGTCGAAAGCACGCGCGGCCCGGGCGGCGGCTACACGCTCGGCCGGGGTCTGGCCGAGATCACGGTGGCCGACATCATCGTCGCCGTCGACGAGCCCATCGACGCCACCGGCTGCAGCGGCCGCGAAGGTTGCATGGGCGAAGACACCGGCAAATGCATGACGCACGACCTGTGGGCCAGCCTGAACACGAAGATGATCGAATACCTCGACTCGATTTCGCTGAAGAAGCTGGTCGACGAGCAATTGGCCAAGGGCGTCACGATCGACGACGCTCCTGTGCGGCGCGCCATTTCCACCGTGCCGGTGGTCAAGCCCATCAGGATCACCGCGCCCAACTCGGTGTTTGCGCTGGGCAACGCGTTTTCGAAGTAGCGTATCCCGAACCGCAGCCTGCCCGCACTTTCCTGCCCAGGCTTTCTGATTCACCTTCGCAGTTCAACCATGACACCGCACTTCCCCATCTACCTCGACTACGGCGCCACCACGCCCTGCGACCCGCGCGTGGTCGACGCCATGATTCCCTGGCTGCGTGAGCATTTCGGCAACCCCGCCAGCCGCAGCCACGCCTGGGGCTGGGAGGCCGAAGCGGTGGTGGAGAAGTCGCGTGGCCAGGTGGCCGCGCTCGTCAACGCCGATCCGCGCGAGATCGTCTGGACCAGCGGCGCCACCGAGTCCATCAATCTGGCCATCAAGGGCGCTGCGCATTTCTACAGCAGCCGCGGCAAGCACCTCATCACGGTGAAAACCGAGCACAAGGCGACGCTCGACACGATGCGCGAGCTGGAGCGCCAGGGCTTCGAGGTGACCTACCTTGACGTGCAGGAAGACGGCCTGCTCGATCTGGACCGGTTCAAGGACGCGTTGCGCAAGGACACGATCCTGGTTTCGGTGCTGCTGGTGAACAACGAGATCGGCGTTATCCAGGACATCCCCACCATCGGCAACATCTGCCGTGAGCGCGGCATTATTCTGCACGTCGATGCGGCGCAGGCCACGGGCAAGATCTTGATCGACCTGGCCACGCTGCCGGTGGACCTGATGAGCCTGGCCTCGCACAAGACCTACGGCCCGAAGGGCATCGGGGCCTTGTACGTGCGGCGCAAGCCGCGCGTGCGGCTCGAGGCGCAGATGCATGGCGGCGGGCATGAGCGCGGCATGCGCAGTGGCACGCTGCCCACCCACCTGTGCGTGGGCATGGGCGTGGCGTTTGCCATTGCGCAGGCAGAGATGGGAACCGAGATCGAGCGCATCCGCATGCTGCAAAAGCGTTTGCTCGACGGCATCGGCACCATCGAGCAAGTCTTCATCAACGGCGACCTCGAACGGCGCGTGCCCCACAACCTGAACGCCAGCTTCAACTACGTCGAAGGTGAGTCGCTGATCATGGGTGTCAAGGGCATCGCGGTGTCATCCGGCTCGGCCTGCACCAGCGCCAGCCTGGAGCCCAGCTATGTGCTGCGTGCCTTGGGCCGCAGCGACGAATTGGCGCACAGCAGCCTGCGCATGACGATCGGCCGCTTCACGACGCAAGAAGAAATCGACTACGCGGTCAGCACCCTGCAAGACCAGGTGGCCAAGCTGCGCCACCTGTCCCCGCTGTGGGAGATGTTCAAGGACGGCATCGACATCAGCACCATCCAGTGGGCTGCCCACTGACGAAAGACAGTTCCTGCGGACGGTCTTTTGCAACGGACAGGCCGGGTGGCCTGCAAGCTGCCGGGCCGCTCACAGCTCATTAAACACGAAGGAGACCACACCATGGCTTACAGCGAAAAAGTTGTTGAACACTACGAAAACCCGCGCAACGTCGGCTCCTTCGACAAAGGCGACGACACCGTGGGCACCGGCATGGTGGGCGCCCCGGCCTGCGGCGACGTGATGAAGCTGCAGATCAAGGTGAATGCACAAACCGGTCTGATCGAAGACGCGCGCTTCAAGACCTACGGTTGCGGTTCGGCCATCGCTTCAAGCTCGCTGGTGACCGAGTGGGTCAAGGGCAAGAGCCTGGATGAAGCGATGACGATCAAGAACACGCACATAGCCGAAGAGCTGGCGTTGCCTCCGGTCAAGATCCATTGCTCCATCCTGGCCGAAGACGCCATCAAGGCTGCGGTGCAGGACTACAAGGCCAAGCACGGCGTCGGCTCAGCCGCCGTGGCCGCGGCATCCACCGAGACGCACTGAACGCGCCATGTCCGTTACCCTCACTGAAGCCGCAGCGCGGCATGTCACGCGTTATCTGGGTCGGCGCGGCAAAGGCGTCGGCGTGCGCCTGGGCGTGAAGACCACCGGCTGTTCGGGCCTGGCCTACAAGCTGGAATACGCCGACGACGTAGCGCCTGAAGACATCGTTTTCGAGGACCGTGGCGTGAAGGTGCTGGTGGACCCTAAAAGCCTGCCTTACATCGACGGCACCGAACTCGATTTCGCGCGTGAAGGGCTGAACGAAGGCTTCAAGTTTCACAATCCGCGCGAGAAAGACCGCTGCGGTTGCGGAGAGTCCTTCCGCGTCTGATCCCGCTGCGGCGCCGCGCAGCAACATCACCATTCAAATCGGGGCGCGGTCTGCTGGCCGCGCCCTGTTTTTTTGAAGCACCCTCCAACTCCATGCAAGACCGCATCGTCATCCGGCAAGGCAAGGCGCCATGAAATTGTCCGACGACGACTTCACGCTCTTTGACCTGCCCCGGCGCCACGCGCTGGACCGTGCCGACCTCGATGCCCGCAGGCGTGAGTTGCAGGCCCGGGTGCATCCCGACCGCTTCGTTTCTGAAGGTCCCGCCGCACAGCGCTTGGCCATGCAGTGGGCCGTGCGTGTGAACGAGGCGTATCAGCGCCTGAAAGAGCCGCTGGCGCGCGGCGCTTACCTGTGCCAGTTGCGTGGCGTGCCGGTCGACGCAGAACGCAACACGGCCATGCCGGCAGCCTTTCTGATGCAGCAGATGGCCTGGCGCGAGGCGCTGGACGACGCTGCCACACCCGCACA
>JBBQMM010000321.1:0-5378 GCA_038328935.1 Burkholderiales bacterium | reverse complement strand
AGTGCGCCCAGTGTGTTGACGAAAGGCTCGGTGTTGACCAGGTTCCACAGCTTCTCGGCGCCGCGCTTGGCCAGCGTGTGCTCGATGGCGATGCTGCCGCGCAGGCGCACGACATCGGCAGCGCTGTAACCGCGCTTGATGGCCTTCCAGCGGGGGTTGGTGGCCCACTCTTTTTCGAGAGCGGCAATTTGTTCCTGGCGAGTGGGTTGGCTCATGGTGCGGGGTCCTTCCGATGGGGTTGGTGAAAGCAGCGACTGTCGAAATCAACCCCTCCAGCGTATCGCCAACCGCACCGCCCTGCAACACATTTGTCTTATATAAGACATAAGAATCGCCTCAATGAAATCAATCACTTGCGTCACCTATTCACAATGTGAAACGTCGTTTTTCCATACGATGGAAGTTGCTGCGGTGCAACAGTGTCTTTTTCCACATTACGACAAGCATGCTGCAATGCGGCAAAAGCACTTGCGGCGCCGGCGGGGGCCGGTGCTGTCGCGGCCAGAGGGACAATTCCCGCCCTGCCCTGCCTCCAAGTTTCATGGTTGCGGGGCAGCGCCCCGGATCATGAAACACTTTCACATTGACGCGCATGACCAAACCCAGTCACACCTCCACAGCGCACCAGCCGCCTCCGTGGGGTGCCTACGCGTGTCTGGCGGCCAGCATGGCCCTGGTGGGCAGTTATGTCGGCTTGTCCAAGCTGCTGGTGGCCGTCTTCCCGGTCATGCTGCTGGCCTGGTTGCGCTTTGGCATTGCCGCCGTCGCCATGGCGCGCTGGGTGGCCCCTGGCCCGGGCGATCCGGTGCTGAACGCGCACGACCGCAAGCTGCTGTTCTGGGAAAGCTTTCTCGGCAATTTCCTTTTCAGCATCTGCATGCTGTATGGCGTGGCGCTGACTTCGGCCATCGCAGCCGGCATCACGATGGCCGCCATACCGGCTGCCGTGGCGCTGTTGTCGCGCTTCTTTCTGGGCGAACGGATCAGGCCCCGCGTGGCATGGGCCATTGCCTGCGCGATGGCGGGCATTGCGCTGCTGGCGCTGGCACGCGCACAGCCGGGGGCGGCAGGCGCCACGCCGGCGGGCGGCGAAAGCCTGCTCGGCTATGGGCTGCTGCTGGGCGCCGTGTTGTGCGAGGCCAGCTATGTGGTCATCGGCAAGCGCCTGTCGGGCCGCATCACGCCGCGGCGCATCAGCGCCCTCATCAACCTGTGGGGGCTGGCGCTGGTGACCCCGTTTGGTCTGTGGCAGGCCTTGCAGTTCGACTTCACGGTCGTCAGCGGGCCCATCTGGGCGCTGCTGGTTTTCTACGCCATCGCCGCCAGCGTGGTGACCGTCTGGCTGTGGATGCGCGGACTGCAGCAGGTGCCTTCTGCGCGAGCCGGCGTGTTCACCGTCATGCTGCCCCTGAGCGCGGCCGTGGTGGGCGTGCTGGCGCTGGGCGAATCATTCGGCGGCGCCCACGTGGTGGCGCTGGTGCTGGCACTGGCCGGTCTGGTGCTGGCGACCTGGCCTGAGCGCCAGGCCATTCCGCCATTGCCAGCCCAGTCAGCACCTTAGCCGGCCCGCGCCGATTTGCCGTAGCTGCGGAAACGCTCGATCACCTCGGCCATCTCGGCCGCAGACAGCAACACCGGCTCACCCACGGCCAGCGCCTGCAGGTAGACCTGGCACAGGGACTCGACTTCCTGCACCACCTTCAGGGCCTGCGCCAGCGACGCGCCAGCCGCCACCAGCCCGTGGTTGGCCAGCAGGCAGGCGTTGCGCTCTTGCAGCGCCGCAGCCACCCCCTGGCTCAAGACTTCGGTGCCGAACAGGTGATAGGGCACCAGGGGCACGTCGCTGCCCCCGGCCACGGCCACCATGTAATGAAAGGCCGGCAAGGGCCGGCGCAGGCAGGCCAATGCGGTGGCGTGGGTGGAATGCGTGTGCACGACGGCGTGCAGGTCGGGGCGGGCGCGGTAGATGGCCTGGTGAAAGTGCCACTCCGACGAAGCTTGCCAGTCGCCTACGCAGTGCCCGTCAACGCCCAGCCAGACCAGGTCTTGCGGGCGCAAGTCGGCAGCGCCCATGCCGGTGGGTGTGATCAGCATGCCGGGCTGCCCTTGCCGCTGCAGGCGCAGGCTCAGGTTGCCGGTGCTGCCGCGGTTCATGCCCAGGCTGTCCAGGCGCTGCATCGCGGCTACCGCAGCCTGGCGCAGTTGGTCTTCCTCACCGATGGCTGTCATCGCTCGTTCGGTCCCGGGTTGGCGCCGCGCAGTGCACGCAGCGCCGTTTCATCGGCCGCCACCACGCCCATTTCGGTGATGAAGCCGCTCACCAGACGCGCGGGCGTGACGTCGAAGGCCGGGTTGGCCGCGCTGCTGCCGTCGGGCGTGAGCTGCACCTCCACCAGCTCACCACTGGCTGCACGGCCGGTGACGTGGGTCACCTCGCGCGCGCTGCGTTCTTCGATGGGCACTTCACGCAGGCCGTCGCTCAGCGCCAGGTCCAGCGTCGAAGTCGGCATGGCGACGTAGAAAGGGACGCCGTTGTCCATCGCTGCCAGTGCCTTGAGGTAGGTGCCGATCTTGTTGCAGGCATCGCCGCGCGCTGTGACGCGGTCGCAGCCCACGATGACGATGTCCACCTGCCCGTGTTGCATCAGATGGCCGCCCGCGTTGTCGGCCACCACCGTGTGCGGCACGCCGGCCTGGCCCAGTTCCCAGGCGGTGAGGCTGGCGCCCTGGTTGCGCGGGCGGGTTTCGTCCACCCACACATGCACCGGCAGGCCGGCCGCATGAGCCTGGTAGATGGGGGCGGTGGCGGTGCCCCAGTCCACGGTGGCCAGCCAGCCGGCGTTGCAGTGGGTGAGCACGTTCACCGGCCCTGCCCCACCTTTGCGGAGCAACTGCGCTTGTAGCAGTGGCAAGCCGTGGTTGCCGATGGCAGCATTGACGGCCACATCGGCTTCGGCCAGCGCGGCCGCCGCCGACCACGCCAATGCCGCACGTGCTGCCGCGGGCGCAGCCAGCAGCTGCACCATCATCTGGTCCAGTGCCCAGGCCAGGTTCACGGCCGTGGGGCGGCTGCTGCGCAGCAGCTGCGCGCAGTTGTGCAGCGCCTCGTCGCTGGCATCGCGCCGCGCCTGCAGCGCCAGGCCGTAGGCGGCCACCACACCGATCAGCGGCGCGCCGCGCACCCACATCTCGCGGATGGCGACGAACACGTCACGCGCACTCTTCAGCGCCCGTTCCTGCAAACGATGCGGCAGCAGCCGTTGGTCGATGACGATCAGCGCGTCGCCCGCCGGGGTGGGGCGCAGCGTGCGCATGGGTTGCCCGTTGACCTGCATTGCCGGTCAGCCCGTCGGCCCGTCAGCCCAGCACGCGGCCGGCCACGCAGCGCAGGCGCTGCACCATCGCGGCGTCACGCGCTTCGGGCGCGGTGATGAGCGCGAACGACAGCGCATGGCGGCAGGCGCAGCCCGGCGCGGCCGCATCGGCGGAAATGCGCCCCGCCAGGCTGGCCAGCAACGTGCGCGCGATGGCGGCATTGCCCAGCAGTACCTTGATGACAGCGTCCACCGTCACGGCATCGTGCCCCGGGTGCCAGCAGTCGAAGTCGGTGACCATGCCCACGCTGGCAAAACACAGCTCGGCTTCGCGCGCCAGCTTGGCTTCGGGCATGTTGGTCATGCCGATGACGCTGCAGTTCCAGCTGCGGTACAGCGCCGATTCGGCCTTGCTGGAAAACTGTGGCCCTTCCATCGCCAGATAGGTGCCACCCAGCGCGTGCGGCACGCCCTGCGCCTGCAAGGTGGTCTGCAGGTGCCGGCCCAGCCGAGCGCAGGTGGGGTCGGCCATCGAGACGTGGGCTACCAGCCCGGTACCGAAGAAGCTGCTCGCGCGGCCCACGGTGCGGTCGATGAACTGGTCGACGATGACAAAGGTGCCCGGTGGCAGGTCGGCGCGCAGCCCGCCCACTGCCGACAGCGACAACACGTCGGTGGCGCCCAGCATCTTCAGCGCCGCGATGTTGGCGCGGTAATTGACCTCGCCCGGCGGTATGCGGTGGCCGCGGCCGTGGCGGGGCAGGAATGCGAGTTGCGTGTCGCCCAGCCGGCCGCGAAAGATCTGGTCTGACGGTGCGCCCCAGGGCGTGTCCATCGTCACCCAGGCGGTGTCGGTGAGCCCCGGCAGGTCGTACAGGCCACTGCCGCCGATGATGGCCAGCAAGGGTGGTGCGCCGGACGGGACCGTGGCTGCGGCGGCGGTGGCGGTGGTGGCTGGGCTGCTCAAAGTGGGCTCGCGGGTTCAGTCAGGTGTGGGTGGACGCCGCCCATTCTGGCTCGTCCCGGATCGCGGGCCCGGCAGCCGCGGCAGCGTGGCCGCTGCCCAGAGCCTGGCGCGCCAGCAGCGAGGTTCCAGCGGGCGTGGGGGCACGCAAAGCTGGATCGCTCCACACCTGGCGCCAGCGCCGGGCGCCGGCTTGCCCGTGGCGCAGGCCCATCAGGTGGCGGCTGGCGTGGCTCCAGCCGCGGCTGCTGTCGGCTGCAACGCGGGTGAGGTAGGCCACGTAGGCGGCTTCGACCGCGTCGCGTTGCGGTGGCTCGGCGTTGCTGCCCAGGAATTGGCTGTCCCAGGTTGCCATCAACCACGGTTCGTGATAGGCCTGACGGCCCACCATCACGCCGTCCACATGCTGCAGGTGCGCGGCGATTTGCTCGTTGTTGGTGACGCCGCCGTTGAGCACGATGCTGAGCTGCGGAAAATCGGCCTTCAGCCGGTACACCATCTCGTAGCGCAGCGGCGGCACTTCGCGGTTTTCCTTCGGGCTCAGGCCCTTGAGCCAGGCGTTGCGTGCGTGCACCATGAAAACCGTGCAGCCGCCCCGACGGTTCACGGTGCCGACGAAGTCGCGCACGAAGTCGTAGCTTTCCACCTGCTCGATGCCGATGCGGTGTTTCACGGTCACGGGCAGCGTGCAGGCCTGGCGCATGGCGTCCACGCAGTCACCGACCAGCTCGGCTTCGTTCATCAGGCAGGCCCCGAAGGCGCCGCGCTGCACCCGTTCACTGGGGCAGCCGCAATTCAGGTTCACTTCGTCATAGCCCCACTGCTGCGCCAGCCGCGCACAGGCGGCCAGGTCAGCCGGTTCGCTGCCACCGAGCTGCAGCGCCACCGGGTGCTCTTGCGCGTTGAAATCCAGATGGCGCGGCACGTCGCCATGCAGCAAGGCACCGGTGGTCACCATCTCGGTGTACAGCCGCGTGTGCCGTGTGACCAGACGGTGCAGCGTACGGCAATGGCGGTCGGTCCAGTCCATCATCGGCGCAACGCACAGACGCCATGGACTCAGCGGTTGATTCATAGGGACTGATCGTGATCCTCGGTCC
>JBBQMM010000320.1:0-5392 GCA_038328935.1 Burkholderiales bacterium | reverse complement strand
GCCCGTGCCCAGGCTGTAGCTCAGCCCCGGCTGCGCGGCACCCAGGGGCGGCGGCATGGCCAGCGCCAGGTCGGCGCGGTCGTCGCGCAGGGCTTGGAGCACAGCCGCTTCATCGGCCAGCACCAGCGGCGCGACGCGCACGCCCAGCACCTGTGCCACCGCCAGCAACCACTGCACCTGCGGCCCCTGCACTTCGCCGTTGGCAGCCACCTCCAGATGCGCGGCCACGCCTGTGCGGGGCACCGCCACCCGCAGCGGTGGCGCAGCCCTGGCCCAAGCGCGGTCTTGCGGGCTGAGCAGGGCAGCCGGCAGCCACGGCGCCACCGGCTCGGCCAGGGCAGTGAAACGGGGCGCGGTGCTGGTCGCAACCTGCACGGCGGCTGCGCCCGGCAGGCTGGAGGGCCGCAGGGCGGGCGCTGCAGCAGGCTGCGCGCCAGCGGCGGGAACTGCCAGCAGGGTCGCCAGCAGGGTTGTCAGCAGGGCCGTCAGCAGGGTCGTCAGCAGAACCGACACCCGGACCGACTCCAGAGCCGACTCCAGGGCCGACTCCAGGGCCGTCAGGAGGGTCGTTGGCAGGGCCGCCCGCGCTAGGGCTCGCCGCCCAGGCTCCCAACCGCCACGCACTTCAGGCGCGCTGTCGCCAGTAATCGCGGTGCAACGCCGCGATTTCCTCTTCCACCTCGGGCACCGGGCCGATGATCTGCACGGCTTTCTGGCCGGCATCAAACACCTGCCGGCAGGGCAGGTTGAGCGTCGGGTTCTGCGGGTGGTCGCCGGTGATGGCCAGCAGCCGCTCTTCGCTCATGCCGTAGACCAGCCTGCCGATGTGCGCCCAGTACTGCGTGCCGGCACACATGGCGCAGGGCTCGACGGTGCTGACCAGCGTGCAGGCCCACAGCGTGGCCGCGTCCCAGCGCGCAGCCGCAGCACGGGCCAGCACAGCCTCGGCGTGGTTGACGCTGTCGACGTTGCCCTGCTCCAGCCAGACGCGGTCGCCCTGCGGGCCGATCAAGACCGCGCCAAAGGGGTGATGCCCCTGCTGCAGCGAGCGCTGGGCCACCACGTTGGCGGCGCGCAGCGCAGCCACCACCTGTTCGTGCGTGAGCTCGTTCACTCGGCGCCCTGGGTGCCGCGATGCGCCCAGCCTGTCGTGCGTTTTTCAATCCAGCTGAAGAGTTCGTACATCACCATGGCCATGGCCCCGATGGTAACCAGCCCTGCGAAGGCCAGCGGCATGCGTTGCTGGCTGCCTGCGGTTTGCATCAGATAACCGATGCCGCTGTCGCCAGCCGTCATCTCGGCCAGCACGGTGCCCACGAAAGCCAGCGTGATGGCGATCTTCAGCGAACCGTAGAAATAAGGCATCGACCGTGGCAGGCCCACCTTGATCAACACGTCCCAGCGCTTGGCGCCCAGCACACGCAACACGTCTTCCAGCTCGGGCTCGAGCGTGGCCAGGCCGGTGGCGATGTTCACCGTGATGGGGAAGAAGCTGATCAAGAAGGCCGTCAGGATGCCCGGCCCCAGGCCGATGCCTAACCACACCACCAGGATCGGCACCACCGCCGCTTTCGGCACCGCGTTGAAAGCCACCATCAGGGGGTACAGCGCGGTGTAGGCCAGTCGGCTGCTGCCGATGAGGAAACCCAGCATCACCCCCACCACGATGCTGATGGCAAAGCCCACCATCGTGACCCAGAAGGTCTTCCAAGCCGCTTCCAGCAGCGCGCCCCTGAATTCGATGAACTGCTGCGCAATCTGCAGCGGGCTGGGGAATATGAATTCGGCGATGTTGAACACCGTCACGATCAGCTGCCAAAGCACCAGCACGGCCACCAGCACCACCACCGGCGACCAGCGCTCCATTGTCCTGGTGATCTTCATTGCGGCACCCCCACGCCGGTTTTTCTCATGGCCCCGATGTGCCCGCGCAGTTCATGCACGATGTCGGTGAACTTCGGTGTGTAGGTCACTTCCAGGTCGCGCGGGCGCGGCAAGTCGATGTCACGCTTGACGACGAAGCGTCCCGGGCTCCTGCTCATGCAGTACACGGTGTCGGCCAGGAACACACTTTCGCGCAGGTCGTGCGTGACCAGGATGACGTTGAACTTCTTCTGCGCGTGCAGGTCGCGCAGCGCACACCACAACTCTTCTCGTGTGAAGGCGTCCAGCGCGCCGAAGGGCTCGTCCAGCAGCAACATCTGCGGCTCATGCACGAGCGCGCGGCAGATGCTGGCGCGCTGTTGCATGCCGCCCGACAGCTGCCACGGAAACTTGTCTTCATAGCCGCGCAGGCCCACACTTTGCAGCAGCTCACGAGCCCGCGCCACGTACTCCTTGCGTTTTTTCTTGAAGTTGCTGCGGTAGGGCTCGACGATTTCCAGCGGCAACAACACGTTGTCCACCGTGGTGCGCCACGGCAGCAGGCTGGGCGCCTGAAAGGCCATGCCGCTGATCTTCAACGGGCCCGTGACCGACGCGCCACCGATGGTGATGCTGCCCTTACTGGGCATCTTCAGGCCTGTGGTGAGCTTCATGAAGGTGCTTTTGCCGCAGCCACTGGGGCCGACGATGGCGATGAACTCGCCGCGCCCCACCTGCAAGGAAATGTCTTCCACCGCAAAGTGGCCCTGCGCGAGCAGCTCGTCGTTGTAGGCCAGCCAGACGTTCTGGAAATCGACGAACGGCGGTTCAGCGGCAGGCTTCTGAGCTGAAGGCTGCTGGGGTGAAAGCTGCTGGGGTGACGCTGGCATGGATGAAAGTTGCATGGATTTCAGCCGGCGTTGCCTGCCGCCCGGGTTTGCAGTTGAGTGAGGAGTGTTCTGAAGGCTTCGGCGTAAAGCCCGGGGGCATCGCTGTGCAGCCGGCTGTGCGTGCCGCCGGGTATCTCGACCCAGCGCACGCCGGCAGGGGCTGCGTCGCGCAGCCGCCGGCCCAGCACCACGGGCACGGTGGTGTCGGCTGCGCCATGCAACATCAGCAACGGCGCCTTGATGTGGCCGATGCGCGTGAGCGAGTCGAATTCGAGCGACGTGAGCCAGCTGACGGCACGGCCGAACCAACCCGCCGCCGCCGCCACGTCGGGCATGCGGGTGAAGGTGCTTTCAAGCACCAGCGCACCGATGTCCCCGGCTTGCAGGCCGGCCGCCAGCCGCACCGCCACCGCGCCGCCCATCGAGTGGCCGTACACCACGCGCAAGGCCGCCAGCGGCTGGCGCCGTTGCAGCTCGGCCCAGGCAACCGCCGCATCGGCCGTGATGCTGACTTCGTCGGGCATGATCGACGTGCTGTCGCCCCAGCCCCGGTAGTCCACTGCCAGCACGGCAAAGCCCAGCGCACGCAAGGCATCGATCTTCGGCAGGTTCTGGTACAGGTTGCGAAAGGTGCCGTGCAGGTACAAAAGCGTGGGTGCGCCGGCCTCAAGCTGGGGCAACCACCAAAGCGCAAGCTGCTGCACGCTGCCGTCGACAGCGCTCACCGGCACCAGCCAGCGCTGGTCGCCGGCCTTGAAGAGCTGCTCGTCCGGCGCCAGTCGGGCCGGGCGGCCCGGCGTCGGGCGCAGCGCCAGCTGGCTTTCCTTGTCGACCAGCCACGCGCAGCCGCTGATGGGCAGACAGCCGGCAACCGTGAAGGCCAGCAGGCTCGACTTCAGCAGGCGGCGGCGCGCGGCCAGGCGTGCACCGGGCTCGTCACCGGCGGCCGCCGGCCCTGGGTGGGCATGGCGCGCTGGCACTGCTGCGACAATTCCGGCCATGCCGTTCATCATCATCCGTGCCTCAGGGGCCATCACGCTGGCCCTTTCTTGCGCAAGCGCCTTGCAAGCCCAGGAAAGCCACAAGACCACGCTGGCCAACAGCGTCAGCAGCGCCGCCACCAGCAGCAGTTCCAGCAGCAGCAGTTCGAGCAGCAGCAGTTCCAGCAGCGCCAGCAGCAGTACCCCCGGCAACTCCAGCGCGGCACCCGAGGGCCCCGGCCTGATCGTGCGCAACTGGCGCGCCGGCACCGACTGGCAGGCCTGGCAGGACAGCGGCCATTGGCGCTTCGTGGTCTCGCCTTTTTCGCTTCACTTTCGCTACAGCGACGAACACCGCTATGTGTGGGCCATCGGCATGGAACGGCAGCGCAGCGACGACTGGGTTGCCGGCGCTTCTTTTTTCAGCAACTCTTTTGGCCAACCCAGCAGCTACGTCTACGTGGGCAAGCGCTTTGCGTCGCTGTTCGACCAGCCGCAGCTGTTCGGACAGCTGTCGGCAGGCCTGCTGTATGGCTACCGGGGCGCGTACCAGCACAAGGTGCCGGCCAACTACAAGGGGTTTTCGCCTGGCGCGCTGGTGTCGATGGGCTGGCAGTTCACGCCCCGCGTGGCGGTCACTGCCCACCTGCTGGGCGACGCGGGAATGATGCTGCAGCTGTCGTACGAGCTGAACTGACGCCATGCAGCGGGCGCGCCAGCCCACCTGTCCCACCTGGCACGCCCTGCCGTCGGCGCCAGCTGCCACGGCTTACTTCTTGCCCGCAGGCGGCAGCACGTTGAGTTCGGCCTTGCTGGGCAGATACTGCGCCGTCCATACCGCGTTGGGGTCGATGCGCGTCTTGGTGGCGAAGGCGTCGGACACCTGGCTGGCCATCAGCGCCAGACGGCCGGGCACCACCTGGCCGAAACCTTCGGCGCGGGCGTCGGGGCTCGCCACCACGGCGTCGATGGCCATGCGCAGGCGGCGCTTTTCGAGGTCGACGTTGATGATGCCGTCACGCGCCTTGACGTATTCGATGGCCGGGTCGGGGTTGGCCATCACTTCCTTGGCGCCCTTGGCGAAGGCAGTAAGGAAGGCTTTCACGGCCGCCGGGTTGTCCTTCAGCATCTTCGGGCTGGCGATGATGACGTTGCCGTACAGCTTCACGCCGTGCGCCGGGAAGGGCAGCACGACGATGTCCTCGGTCTTCACGCCGCGGGCTTCCAGGTTCAACAGCGAGGTGAATGAAAAGCCGGTGATGGCATCGATGTCGCCACGCACGAGCATGGTTTCACGCAGCGGCGGGTCCATGCTGGTCCAGACCACGTTGGAGATGCCGTTGGCTTTGGCAAAGATGGGGAAGGCCTTGCGGCCGGCGTCGAAGCCGGGCGCGCCGAGCTTCTTGCCGGACAGATCGGCGGGCTTGGTGATGCCGCTCTTCTTCAGCGCCAGCACGGCCGCCGGCGTGTTGTTGTAGACCATCATCACCGCCACCGGCTTGTTCGGTGCGTCGGGGTTGTTGGCATGGAACTCCATCAACGCCGCCAGGTCGGCGAAACCCATGTCGTAAGAGCCGCTGGCCACACGGGTGACGGTGCCGCCGCTGCCGTTGCCAGCGTCGATGGTGACGTCGAGGCCGGCGGCCTTGTAGTAGCCCT
>JBBQMM010000319.1:0-5393 GCA_038328935.1 Burkholderiales bacterium | reverse complement strand
CGGCCGGCACGATGGCCACCAGGATCAGCTGGTTGTAGGGGATGCCCAGCGTCTCGGCCATGATGAAAGCGGCCGCGCCCATGATGGGTGGCGTGACCTGCCCGCCGCAGCTGGCGCTGGCCTCCACCGCGCCGGCAAATCGGGGCGAGAAGCCCACCCGCTTCATCAGCGGAATGGTCATCACGCCGGTGGTCACGGTGTTGGCAATGGCACTGCCGCTGATCATGCCGAACAGCCCCGACGACACCACGCTCACCTTGGCCGGCCCGCCGGCAAAGCGGCCGGCCGCGATGGTGGCCAGGTTGACGAACAGCTGCCCCAGCCCGGTCAGCTGCGCCATGACGCCGAACAGCACGAAGTGGAAGACGAAGGTGGCCACTACACCCACCGGTATGCCGTAGATGCCCTCGGTGCCCTTGTACAGGTGCGCCACCACACGCGGCACGCTGTAGCCGCGGTGCGCCAGGTCGCCGGGCAGGTACGGGCCGAAGATGCCGTAGGCCACCACCGCCACCGCCAGCAGCGGCAGGAAGATGCCCATGGTGCGGCGTGTGGCCTCGATGACCATGGCAATGGCGATGACGCCGAACATCAGGTCCACCGGCGTGTGCTCGCCCGGGCGCTGGATGAAGATGCTGTCGAAGAAGATCAGCAGGTACAGCGAAAAGCCGGAAGCCAGCGCCGCAAAGATCCAGTCGCGCAACGGTATGCGCTGATGGCTGCCGTCGTACAGCTTGAAGGGCAGCGCCATCGCGGCAATGGCACCCAGCACGCCGAAAAACAGCACTTGGGTGTGCAACGGCACCGGCTCGTTGATGCCCTGCAGCAGGCTGGCGCCCAGCAGCAGGTAAAACACGCCCAGGCCGGCCGGCACTGCCCATTCCCAGGCGCCGGGCAGGCGCCGTTGGCGCGGGAAGACCAGGAAACACAGGCCCAGCACCACGCTCAGGTGGATGGCGCGGTGCGCAATTTCGTTGTGCAGCCCGAAGCCTGCGGTGTAGTAGTGCCATGCCGACAGTGCCACCGCAATCACCGTCACCACGCGGGCTGACCAGCCCGCAAGACGGCGGAAGCTGGACTCGGGGTCGAACTGCTCGATCAGGCGGTCGACTTCGTCTTGTGGCGTGGGCGAGCCCAGGTTCAGCGGAGTGGCGGTCATGGGCGTTGCGGCGGTTTGACGTGGAAGTGACCCATGACCCGGGGCGCTGCCCCGCATCGTGGAACCCGATCAACAGTGCGTGGTGGTCAGTTCGACGGCTAGTGTGGTCAGCGTGCCCAGCAGCCATTGGCGGCCGTCGGGCAGCAGCAGGCGCATCTGCAGGTCCGGCAGCGGGCGCACCACCAGCGGCACCACGGCGCGGTCCAGCAGCAAGCGCCAGCCGCTGCCGTGCCGCTGCAGGGTTTCGCCAGCGGCAGGCGCGTGCGGCAGGCCATAGCCCTCGCCTTCGAACTGCTCTTCGGTCAGGTGCCAGCCGCCTGCGCGCCAGGTGTAGGTGTCGAGCACGGGGGTGCCCAGCACCGAATGCGTGAAGCCCAGTTGCAGGCGGGGCGGTGGCCCGGGCTGTAGCGGCACGCGCAGCAATTCCTGGCCGCTGCGGTGCTCCAGCAGGTGCAGGGTGCAGCCGGTGGCACTGCGGGCCGGGCCAGCGGTCGGCAGCGCCGCGCCTACCGCGACATCTAAGCCCACTGCGCCCACGGCGGCCTGTGCGCCCACCGCGGCCTCCGCGGCTTCGGCGCCCGCCGCACCCACAGAGTGTTGCGCGGCCCAGGACGCCGGGGCCACGATCAACATCAGCAGCAGCAGCGCCCGCTGTCGCCCGCGTGGCGGCCACCAGGGCCGCCGGCCAGGCGTCACTTCAAGGCGCCCTTTTCGCGGAAGTAGCGCGCCGAGCCCGGGTGCAGCGGCGCGGTGCCCACGGCGGTGGCGGTGGTCAGGCTGATGTTCTTGCCCTGCACGTGCACCTGGCCCATGATTTCGCGGTTTTCGTACAGCGCCTTCGTCACTTCGTAGGCCACCGCTTCGGGCAGCGCGTCATGCGTGGCCCACACGGCCATCACGGCCAAGGTGGGCACGGCGGCGGTCTGGCCCTTGTAGGTGTTGGCCGGCAGCGGCACGCTGGCGTAGTAGGGCTGCTGTTTGCGCAGTTCTTCGATCTCGGGGCCTGCCAGCGGTATGACCCTCAGCGCGTGGCTCTGCGCAAAGTCGGTAACGGCCGAGGTGGGCACGCCGGCGGTGATCAGAGTGGCGCCCAGGTTGCCGTCCTTGATCTTGTCCACCGCCTGCGTGAACGAAGACAGGTCTTCCTTGACGTCGGCACGCGTCATGCCGTGCACCTTCAGCAGGTCGGTAAGCAGCTGGTACTGGCCCGAGCCGGGGGCGCCGGAGCTGATGCTCTTGCCTTTGAGGTCGCGCACGCTGTTGATGCCGCTGTCGGCGCGCGTGATGAGCTGCACCGTTTCGGGGTAAAGGGCGCCGAGCGCGCGCACGTTTTTCAGCGCCGCGCCCTGAAACTGGCCGCTGCCGTTGTAGGCGGCGTCCAGGATGTCGGCGGCGACGAACGCCGATTCGATTTCCTTGTTGCCCAGCAGCTTGACGTTGCCCACCGAAGCCCCTGCAGCTTCAGCCGTGGCACTGATCTTCTGGCCGCCCACGGTGGCCTTGTTGGAAATCAGCTGGGCCAGCATGCCGCCCAGCGGGTAGTAGGTGCCGCCGGTGCCGCCGGTGGCGATGCCGAAGAACATGCGCTGTTGCGCCAGCGCGGTGGTGGCAGCCACGGCCAGCACGGCAACGGCGACGACGGCGCCTGCGGTCTTCCAACGAAGCTTGGTCATGAAACAGTTCCTTTGCAGATGAAAACGAGGGGTGGTCTAGGTTGGCGCACGCAGGCCGTCGCGCCAATCCCGATTTGCCCAGGGCAGGCAACGGGGGTTGCACTCTCCAGGCGGCGCTGCGGGCCTCAACACATGCAAGAAGCGTGAGAGCCCGCCCCGGCCCACGCCCTTGCCTGCCGCTCAGGTTCCGCTCAGGTGCCCTTGGACACGCTGATGGTGGGGAACTTCGACGAAAAGTCCTTGGCCTTGGCGGCAATCTTCACCGCCACCTGGCGCGCCACCGACTTGTACAGGGCGGCGACTTCGCTGTCGGGGTCGGCCACCACGGTGGGGCGGCCGCTGTCGGCCTGCTCGCGGATGGCCATCGTCAGTGGCAGCGCGCCCAGGTAGTCGACGCCGAAGTCGGCCGACATCTTCTTGCCGCCGTCGGCGCCGAAGATGTGCTCGGTGTGGCCGCAGTTGGGGCAGCAGTAGACGGCCATGTTCTCGACGATGCCCAGGATCGGCACGCCCACTTTCTCGAACATCTTCAGGCCCTTGCGCGCGTCGAGCAGCGCGATGTCTTGCGGCGTGGTGACGATGATGGCGCCCGTCAGCGGCACGCGCTGGCTCAGCGTGAGCGCGATGTCGCCGGTGCCTGGGGGCATGTCGATCAGCAGATAGTCCAGCTCGCGCCACAGCGTTTGATGCAGCAGCTGGTCCAGCGCCTGCGTGGCCATCGGGCCGCGCCAGATCATGGCCTGGTCGGGCTCGATCAGGAAACCGATGCTCATCACCTGCACGCCGTAGTTTTCCAGCGGTTCGATGGTCTTGCCGTCTTCGCTCTCGGGGCGGCCGCTCAGGCCCATCATCATGGGCTGGCTGGGGCCGTAGATGTCAGCGTCCAGTATGCCCACGCTGGCGCCTTCGGCCGCCAGTGCCAGCGCCAGGTTCACCGTGGTGGTGCTCTTGCCCACGCCGCCCTTGCCCGAAGCCACTGCGATGACGTTCTTCACCCGCGGCAGCAGCTGCACGCCGCGCTGCACCGCGTGGCTGGTGACCTTGGTGACGATCTCGACGCTGACGTTGGCCACGCCGGGCACGGTGCGCGCAGCAGCGATCAACGCCTTGCGCAGGGCCGCGTGCTGGCTTTTGGCCGGATAACCCATTTCCAGCTGCAGGCTCACGTCGCCTTCTTCGATGCGCAGGTTCTTGATCGAGCGGCTGGCGACGAAATCTTTGCCGGTGTTCGGGTCGAGCACCGATTTGAAGGCTTCGAGCAGTGCACTTTCGGTGGGGATGGATGACATGTTGTGGGCACAAGGTTGATGCAGCGCTGGAGTCTAGCCCGCCAGGGCCGGGGCGCGACACGGCGCCTGCCACGGTGCCCGACACGGCGCCTGCCACGACGCCCGCTGGAGCCCGCGCGCCGCTGGCCGTCGCGCTGCGGCTGGCTCCTAGAATCGACCGCATGACCCGCAAACTCTTCGTCACCACCGCGCTGCCCTACGCCAATGGCCCGTTTCATATCGGGCACATCATGGAATACATCCAGGCCGACACCTGGGTGCGGCTGCAGCGCATGCTGGGCCACGAAGTGACTTTCGTGTGTGCCGACGACACGCACGGCGCGCCGATCATGATTGCCGCTGAAAAGGCCGGGGTCACGCCGCAGGCCTTCGTGGCCGGCATTGCCGCCGGCCGCAAGCCTTACCTCGACGGCTTTCACATTGCCTTCGACCACTGGCATTCCACCGACGCGCCTGAAAACCACGCGCTGGCGCGGGACATCTACCGCAAGCTGCGCAGCGCGGGCCTGATCGACAAGCGCAGCGTCGAACAGTTTTACGACCCTGAAAAGGGCATGTTCCTGCCCGACCGCTTCATCAAGGGCGAATGCCCCAACTGCGGCGCCGCCGACCAGTACGGCGACAACTGCGAGAACTGCGGCGCCGTCTATGCGCCCACCGACCTGAAGAACCCGGTCTCGGCGCTGACCGGCGCCACGCCTGAGCTGCGCAGCAGCGAGCACTTCTTCTTTCGCTTGAGCGACCCACGCTGCGTGGCCTACCTGGAGAACTGGACCCAGGACGGCCGGCTGCAACCCGAGGTGGCCAACAAGGTGCGCGAGTGGTTTGCCCGCGACGACAGTGGCAAGGTCGGCCTCGGCGACTGGGACATCAGCCGCGACGCGCCCTACTTCGGCATCGAAATCCCCGACGCGCCCGGCAAGTACTTCTATGTATGGCTGGATGCGCCCTGCGGCTACCTGGCCAGCCTGAAGAACTGGTTCGGCAAGATCGGCATCGACTTCGACAGCTATCTGGCGCAGCCCGAGGTCGAGCAGATCCATTTCATCGGCAAGGACATCGTCACCTTCCACACGCTGTTCTGGCCGGCGATGCTGAAGTTCAGCGGCAGAACCTTGAAGAACGGCACCTGCGTGCCGAACAAGGTGCCAGATCACATTTACGTGCACGGCCACCTCACCGTCAGCGGCGAGAAGATGAGCAAGAGCCGCGGCACCGGCATCAGCCCGCTGCGTTACCTGGAACTGGGGCTGAACCCGGAATGGCTGCGCT
>JBBQMM010000318.1:0-5393 GCA_038328935.1 Burkholderiales bacterium | reverse complement strand
CGCGTGTACTGGGAAGACACCGATGCCGGCGGCGTGGTTTTCTACGCCAACTATCTGAAGTTCTTCGAACGCGCGCGCACCGAATGGCTGCGCCATCTGGGTGTGCAGCAGCAGGCCTTGCGCGACAGCACCGGCGCCATTTTCGTCGTCGCCGACACCCAGATCAGCTACCACGCACCCGCGCGTCTGGACGATGAGTTGCGCGTCACGGTGGCGCTGAAGGCGCGGGGCAGCGCTTCGATGACGATGGCGCAACAGGCCTGGCGGGGCTCCACGCTGCTGGCCAAGGGCCAGATCCGCATCGGTTGCGTGGACGCGGGAACCTTTCGCCCGCGGCGCATTCCCACTGCCGTTACCGACACCTTGCAAAGCGCCGCATTCCGCACATGACCCAAGACCTTTCGATCACCGCGCTGATACTGAATGCCAGCCTGGTGGTGCAGCTGGTGATGGCCGGCCTGATGGTCACGTCGCTGATCAGCTGGACCGTCATTTTCGGCAAGCTCTTCGGGCTGCGGCGCGTGCGCGCCCACAACGAAGACTTCGAGCGCGAATTCTGGTCGGGCCGCAGCCTGACCGAGCTGAACCATGCGGTCAGCCAGAAGGAGCGCACATCGCCGATGGAACGTATCTTTGCCAGCGGCATGCGTGAGTTCCTGAAGCTGCGCGAAAAGAGGCTGGACGCGGGGGCCCAGCTCGACGGCGCTCGCCGCGCCATGCGAGCCAGCCTGCAGCGCGAGATGGACGTGGTGGAAAGCAACCTCAGCTTCCTGGGCACGGTGGCGTCGGTCAGCCCTTACGTGGGCTTGTTTGGCACCGTGTGGGGCATCATGCACGCCTTCGTGGGCCTGTCCAACATGCAACAGGTGACGCTCGCCACCGTGGCACCGGGCATTGCCGAAGCGCTGGTGGCCACCGCCATCGGCCTGTTTGCGGCCATACCCGCGGTGATTGCCTACAACCGCTTTGCGCGCGACATCGACCGCATCGCCATCCAGCTGGAAACCTTTATCGAAGAGTTCAGCAACATCCTGCAGCGCAACGCCGGCCAGACCGGCACCACCACCACAGTGGCTGGCGCCGGGAGCCGCTGATGCCCGCCATGCAAAGCCGAGGCGGGCGGGCGCGTCGCCGCTCGATGAACGAGATCAACATGGTGCCGTTCATCGACGTCATGCTGGTGCTGCTGATCATCTTCATGGTCACCGCGCCGCTCATCACCACCGGGGTCGTCGACCTGCCTTCGGTCGGGCGCAGCCAGCAACGGCCCGCCAAGGTGGTGGAAGTCATCGTGGGCATCGACGAAAAATTGCGCCTGCGTGTCGACCAGCAAGAGCCCACGGCCGTGACGCTGTCGCAGCTGGCCAGCCGGGTGGCCCAGTTGCAGGCCGGTGACGCCAACGTGCCGGTGGTCATCAGTGCCGACAAGAGCGTGCGCTACGAAAACGTGGTGCGTGCAATGGACAGCCTGCAGCGCGCCGGCATCAGGCGCGTGGGCCTGTCGGTGAAACAAGGCAGCTGAAGCCGTGTCGCAGGCGCTGGCCTCGCACTTTGCGCACGACACCCTGTTGCCGCGCGCGCCCGGCGGCATGGGTGCAGGTGCTGTGCTGGCGCTGCTGGCGCACGCGGTGCTGGTGCTGGCGCTGACCAGCACCGTGCAGTGGCGCACACGCCCGCCCGAGGTGTTCAATGCCGAGCTGTGGGCCGCAGTGCCACAGGCTGCCGCGCCGCTGCCGGCCCCGCCACCGCCTGCACCAACGCCCGCACCAACGCCGGCACCAACGCCGGCACCGCCACCTGCGGCAGCCCCGCCTGCACTCAGGCCCGAAGCAGTGGCAAAGCCCACACCACCGCCGCCGCCAGCGCCCGCGGCGCGGGATGCCGACATCGCCACCGAGCAGGCCCGCAAGCTCGAAGTCCAGCGCAAGCTGCAGGAGGCAGAAGCCGAACTGGCCAAGGCCAAAGCGCAGGCCGCTGCCGACCGCAAGGCGCAGGAGGCCGAACGCGCGAAGCTCAAGGCCAAGGCCAAGGCGGATGCCGACGCCGAGGCCAAGCTCAAGAAAGAAGCCGAAGCAGCGCGCAAGCGAGAAGCCGAAACCGCCAAGGCCGCGGAGGACAAGCTCAAGCGCGAGGAAGCCGAACGCAAGGCCGCCGCCGAAGCGAAAGCCGACGACGAACGGCTGGCGAAACAGCGTGCCGAAAACCTGCGCCGCATGATGGGCCAGGCCACTGCCACGGGGCCCACCAGCACGGCCACCACCGGCACCGGCGGCACCGGCAGCGCAGCGCAAGGCGGCGCACCGTCAGCCAGTTATGTCGGCCGTCTGATTGCGCTGATCAAACCCAATATCGTGTTCACAGGTCAGGTTGAGGGCAACCCTTCGGCCGAGGTCGAGGTGCGAGCGGCCGCCGGTGGCAGCATCATTTCCAAGCGGCTGGTGAAGAGCAGTGGCAACAAGGACTGGGACGAAGCCGTGTTGCGCGCCATCGACCGCACGGCGGCACTGCCGCGCGACAACGACGGTCTCGTGCCGCCTGCGCTAACGCTGGTGTTCAGGCCCGGGGGTTGAGTGCCGGGGGTTGAACGCCGAGCTTTCGGCAGCGGCGGCTTCATCCGCCGGCGCCGCAACCGGCCCCGGCTGCGTGGAGCCGGGCTCGGTGGGGGTCGCGGCCAGCGGCGAATAACGGGCCACGAAGCCGCGGTCGATGTGGTCTTTCCACCACCAGGCCCAACGGCCCTGGGCATTGAAGCGGCCCCACGAGACGATGGCACGCCGCTCTCCGCAGGAGATGAGGTTCAGGGTGCGCTGCTGCGGCCGGTGCGGCTGCAGCGGTGTGCCCGCCACCGCGTGGCGCAAGTTCAGCGCCAGTGGCGGCCCGGCCCGCACGGCATACACGCCGCTGCGCGGGTGTTCCACATCCACACGGGCGGCCACGTCGCCGACGGCAAACACGTCAGCATGCGAAGTGCTCTGCAGCGTGGGGCCGGTGCAGACAAAGCCCCGTGGGTCCAGCGCCAGACCGCTGCCCTGCAGCCACGCCGGCGCCTCGGCGCCCGTGGCGAGCACGGCAGCGTCGCAACTCACGCGCGCGCCGCTGCGCAGCACCAGGTGGCGGGCCTGCACCTCCACCGCCTGGTCCCTGAAAATGGTGATGCGGTGCTGGTGCAGCGCGGCCGCCCCTTTCGCCATCACACCAGGCGGGTACCCGGCCAAAGGCTCATCACCACCCGTGACCAGGGCTACCCGAACCGGAGCGCCGCTGGCGCTGGTGTGGCCCGCCCGCAGGCGGTGATCCAATGCCAGAGCCAGCTCGACCCCGGCCGCACCGCCGCCCACCACCACGATGTCGAGCGGGCGTTGCCGGGCCAGGTCGAGCAGCCCGTCCAGCAGGCGAACGAAGTGTTCTATGGGGCGCACGAACAACGCATGCTCGCGCGCACCGGGCAGCCGCGAACGGTCCATCACCGCGCCGGTGTCCAGGCTGAGCAGGTCGTAGGGCACGCGCTCGCCGGTGGCCAGCAGCACCTCTCTGGCGGCGGCGTCCACGCCCACCGCAGAACCTTCCACCAGGGGCACGCCGGCCGCCTGCGCCAACGGTGGCAGCGCAATGGCGCACTGGTCGGCGTGGTAGTGACCGGCCACCAGGCCGGGCACCATGCCGGAATACATCTGGCGCGCGAACGGCGTGATCATCACCACTTCAAAGCCTGGCAGCGGCTGCTTCGCCAGCTCGGCCAGCACGTGCACATGGGCATGGCCACCGCCGAGCAACACCAGTCGTTTCATCGGGCGGTCAAGGCAACCAGCGCAGGGCGGCCACATGGGCCACCGAATGGGCGCCGGTGTTGTCGGCGTCACCCCCCACGATCACGGCCAGCAGCGGCGGTGGCGCGCTGGCCTCGTCGCCAAAGGCGCGGCGAAAATCAGCCGCCACGTCACGACTCTCTTCAAACCAGGTGTCGAGCGCTTCGTCCTGCGTGCGCAGCACGATGTAGCGCAGACGGCGCGTGTAGGGGCTGTCCAGCAGCTGCCCCTGGGATGCACTGCCACCCCACACCCAGCACAGGGTGGCTGCGGGCAGGTCTTCACCGCTGCGCGACCGCGCCACGCGCAGCAGCTGCCGCTCGACGAAAGGCACCCGAGCCAGCGGCAGGGCGAAGCTCAGGCACACCTTGGCCGGCACGTCGTCACCCGCCTTGGAGCTGATGTCTGATGCCGGCACGGGCTGCTGCACGCGCCAGGCCCATGCCAGGCGGCTGGGCATGGCACCGCTGGCGGGTTCGAACACCAGGTTGCCGTAAGAGGCCCGCGCTTCGATGCGCAGGGCCAGCCGATCGCCCACGGTTTCAGCGCTGAAGCGCGTGACCGGCGGCTTTTGTTGTGGCAGCGCGGCGACGCGCCAGCCGGCACCGATCTGCCCGCCCTGCACCACGGACGGCAGCATCGACAAGAGCACCGCTGGCGTCTGCGGCACCGCCGCGGCACGCACTGCGGGTGGCGCTGCAACGCCCTGCGCCCGCGCCGGCAGCAGCGCGCAGCTGCACAGCAGACCCAGACCGCAGGCACGCAACCCGGCACGCAACCGAGCACGCAATTCAGCTCGCAACCCAGCACACACCCAAGCACACACCCAGGCACACACGCGGGCAAGCACCCTGGCGAGGATCAGCAAAGCATCAACCCCGGCGCCATGTGTGAAGGCGCTCCACCCACTTCAACAGGCCCAGCGGCTGGTGCGCGCGCTTCCATTCGCCGGCGGCGTACTTGTTGGCTTCGGCCAGCGTGGGGTAGGTGTGGATGGTGCCCAGAATCTTGTTCAAACCCAGCCCATGCTTCATCGCCAGCACGTACTCAGCCAACAAGTCGCCAGCGTGCACGCCAACGATGGTGACGCCCAGTATCTTGTCCTTGCCGGGCTCGGTCAGCACCTTGACCCAGCCGTGTGCGGCGCTGTCGGCAATGGCACGGTCGAGGTCGTCGATGCCGTAGCGGGTGACTTCCACCGCAATTCCCTTTTCCTTGGCCTCTTGCTCGTTCAAACCCACGCGCGCGACTTCGGGGTCGATGAAAGTGGCCCACGGAATGACGCTGTAGTCGGCCTTGAACTTCTTGAAGGTGCCGAACAGGCCGTTGACGGCCGCGTACCAGGCCTGGTGGGCGGCAGTGTGCGTGAACTGGTAGGGCCCGGCCACGTCGCCTGCGGCCAGGATGTTGGGGTACAGCGTTTGCAGATAGTCGTCGGTGACCACCGTGCGCTGCGTGGGGACGCCGAGCTCTTCCAGACCGAAACCCTGCAGCCGCGCGACACGGCCCACGGCGCACAGCAGCACGTCGAAGCCGATGCGCTTTTCGGCGCCATCGGCTTCCACCACGATGAACTTGTCGTCGCCC
>JBBQMM010000317.1:0-5394 GCA_038328935.1 Burkholderiales bacterium | reverse complement strand
ACGGGGTCGACCGGGCCGACGTAGTAGATGACGCGGTTGGTGAAGTCCACAGGAAGCCGCTCACCCTTCGCGATCATGTCCTGGATGCGCTTGTGCGCCGCGTCGCGGCCGGTCAGCATCTTGCCGTTCAGCAGCAGCGTGTCGCCGGGTTTCCAGCTTGCGACCTGTTCGCGAGTCAGCGCGTTGAGGTCCACCTTCTTCGACTTGTTGTAGTCCGGCGCCCACTTCACGTCGGGCCACAGGTCCAGGTTCGGCGGCTCCATGTAGGCCGGGCCCGAACCGTCCATCGTGACGTGCGCGTGGCGCGTGGCGGCGCAATTGGGGATCATCGCCACCGGCTTGCCGGCGGCATGCGTCGGGTAGGTCGCAATCTTCACGTCCAGCACGGTCGTCAGGCCGCCCAGGCCCTGCGCGCCAATGCCCAACGCGTTGATCTTCTCGAAGAGCTCGATGCGCAGTTCTTCCAGCTTGCTGCTGGGCCCGCGCGCCAGCAGGTCGAACATGTCGATGGGCTCCATCAGCACTTCCTTGGCCAGCAGCATGGCTTTCTCGGCCGTGCCGCCCACGCCAATGCCCAGCATGCCCGGCGGGCACCAGCCGGCACCCATGGTGGGGACGGTCTTCATGACCCAGTCCACCAGGCTGTCGCTGGGGTTCATCATGATGAACTTGCTCTTGTTTTCGCTGCCGCCGCCCTTGGCCGCCACCGTCACGTCGAGCTTGTTGCCGGGCACCACCGTCATGTGGATGACAGCCGGCGTGTTGTCCATGGTGTTCTTGCGCTCGAAGATCGGGTCGGCCAGGATCGATCCGCGCAGCGGGTTGTCGCTGTTCAGGTAAGCGCGGCGCACACCTTCGTTGACGGCGTCTTCGACCGATCCGCTGAAGCCTTCAAAGCGCAGGTCCATGCCGATCTTCAGGAACACGTTGACGATGCCGGTGTCCTGGCAGATGGGGCGCTTGCCTTCGGCGCACATCCTGCTGTTGGTCAGGATCTGCGCGATGGCGTCCTTGGCGGCTGGCGAAGCTTCGCGCTCGTAGGCGCGCGCAAGATGCGCGATGTAGTCGGCCGGGTGGTAGTAGCTGATGTACTGCAAGGCAGCGGCGATGGTCTGGACCAGGTCATCGTGGCGAATGGTGGTGGTCATGGCGGAGAACGCGGGGCGCTGGTGTTTGTCAGAGCGAAAGTGTAGCCAGCGGACTCGTCCGGACTTCAGGCCGCAGCAGGTGGCTCGCCTAAACTAGACGGTTTGGCTTGAACCGCACCCCTGCGCCAACCCCTTCCCTGCCTTCATGAGCCCCCTTGCGCTGATCGTCCTGCTGCCCCTGTTGCTGGGCACCGTGCTCTGCCTGTGGTGCGGCCGCGTGAACACGAGCGCGCGGCGGGCAGCGACGGCGGTGATCGCCGGCGCCATTGCAGTGGCCGTGCTGGCGCTGCTGGCGTCTTTGGCCGGCCCGGTGTTCCAGGGCCAGACCCTGCTGACCCAGGCCAAATGGATTCCCGCGATCGGTTTGAACGCCAACTACCGGATCGACGGGCTGGCCTGGATGTTCGCTTTTCTCATCAGCGGCATCGGCCTCCTGATCGTCATCTACGCGGCCTTCTACCTGCACCACGACGACCCGGCCGGCAAGTTCTACAGCCAGCTGATGCTGTTCATGGCAGCCATGCTGGGCATCGTGCTGTCGGACAACCTGCTGCTGCTGGTGGTGTACTGGGAACTCACCAGCATCAGCAGCTTCTTGCTGGTGGGCTACTGGGGCTCGCATCCGAAGAAAGGCGCCGATGCGCGCTTCGGCGCACGCATGGCGCTCACCATCACCGGTGGTGGCGGGCTGGCACTGCTGGCCGGCGTCATCGTGCTCGGTCAGGTGGCGGGCACCTACGACTTGAGCGTGATGCTGAACACGCCGGGCCTCATCGCCCAGATCCAGGCCGACCCACGCTATCCGCTGATCCTGGGCCTGGTGCTGGTGGGCTGCTTCACGAAGAGCGCGCAGCTGCCCTTCCACTTCTGGCTGCCCGAGGCGATGGCCGCGCCGACGCCGGTGTCGGCCTACCTGCATTCGGCGACGATGGTGAAGGCTGGCCTGTTCCTGATGTTGCGGCTGTACCCGGTGCTGGGCGGCACGCCGAGTTTCGAAGGCGTGGTGGCCACGGTGGGCCTGGCGACGATGGTCTTCGGCGCCTTTGTGGCCATCTTCAAGCACGACCTGAAGGGCCTGCTGGCCTACAGCACCATCAGCCACCTGGGGCTCATCACGTTCCTGATCGGCCTGTCCAGCCCGATGTCCACGGTGGTGGCGGTGTTCCACATCCTCAACCACGCGGCCTTCAAGGCGGCGCTGTTCATGAGCGCAGGCATCGTCGACCACGAGACCGGCACGCGCGACATGCGCAGGCTCGGCGGGCTGATGAGCCTGCTGCCCATCGTCGGCACGCTGGCCATCATCTCGGCGGCGGCGATGGCCGGCATCCCGCCCTTCAACGGCTTCATCAGCAAGGAGATGATGCTGGACGAAGCCCTGCAGGGCGGCGCCCGCGTCTGGGGCAACCTGGGCTGGCTGATGCCGGTGCTGGCGACGCTGGGCGGGCTGTTCTCGATGGCGTATTCGGTGCGCCTGGTGCACGACTTGTTCTTCCATGGCGAGCCCAAGGACATGCCGGTGGAGCGCCCCCACGAACCGTCCTGGGGCATGAAGGCGCCGGTGCTGCTGCTCGTGGTCATCTGCATCGCCGTGGGCCTGGCGCCGATGCTCATCGCCGGCCCGCTGGTCCTGGTGGCCGCCAGCGCGGCGCTGGGGCAGCCGGCGCCGGAATTTTCGCTGGCCCTGTGGCACGGCCTGAACCTGCCGCTGCTGATGAGCGCCATCGCGGTGGCGGGCGGCGCCTTGCTCTACTTCGGTCTGGCACGTGGCGGCCGGTTGCACCGCTACCTGCCACACGCCTTCAGTGCCAAGGCGCTGTTCACCGGTCTGTTCGACGGCCTGTTCCGATATGCGGGCCTGCTCATTTCGCGCATCGAGAACGGCTCGCTGCAGCGTTACGCGGCGCTGATGGTGGCCGCCGCAGTGGCCATCGCCGCCTGGCCGCTGTTGACCAATCCAGCGTCATTGGAGGCGGGTACGCGCAGCTTGCTGCCTGCCACGCCGCTGGCGGCCGTCCTGTGGCTGGCTTTGGGGGCCACCTGCCTGGCGCTGGTAGCGGGCCATCACCAGCGCTATCGCGCTGTCGTCCTGGTGGGTGTCGTCGGGCTGCTCGCCTCGCTGACCTTCCTGGGCTTCTCGGCGCCCGACCTGGCACTGACGCAGCTCTCGGTCGACATCGTCTCCACGGTGCTGCTGCTGATGGGCCTGGCGTTGCTGCCGGCCACGACACCGCGTGAAAGCAGTGCGGCCCGGCGTGCGCGCGACGCCTTTCTGGCCATCGGTGGCGGCGCGGGCATCGCCTGGCTGGCCTGGCTGGTGATGACGCGCGACCATGACTCCATCTCCTGGTACTTCCTGGAAAACAGCGTGCCCAAAGGCGGTGGCACGAATGCGGTCAACGTGATCCTGGTCGACTTCCGCGGCTACGACACCTTCGGCGAGATCACCGTGCTGGGCATCGCCGCCATCGGCGTGCTGGCGTTGCTGGACCGCTTCCGCGTCCGCCGCGCCGGCGCCGATGCCGAGGGCAGAAGTTGGTCTTATGCCGAACAACCGCTGATGCTGCGCGTCGCCGCGCGGCTGGTGCTGCCACTGGCTGTGGTCGTGTCGGTCTACATCTTCTGGCGCGGCCACAGCCTGCCCGGCGGTGGCTTTATCGCCGGGCTGGTGACGGCAGTGGCCCTGGTGCTGCAGTACATGGCCGTGGGTCAGGAGCGGGCAGACATCGCACTGCATTCGGCCGGTGGCCGCCGCTTCACGCGCTGGATCGGCGCGGGCCTGGGCATTGCAGGCCTCACCGGCATCGGTTCGTTCGCGCTGGGCCGGCCTTTCCTGACCAGCGCTTCCGGGCACCCGGCGGTGGCCTTGCTGGGTGAAGTGCCGCTGGCGACGGCGGCGCTGTTCGATCTGGGTGTCTACATCACCGTCGTTGGCGCCACTTTGTTGATGCTGTCGGTGCTGGGCGCTGCCACCAAGCGCGGTGCCCAGGCCACGCAGGCAGCGACATGATGCCGAGCATGGAATTCCTGGTTGCCAGCGGCATCGGCTTCGTCACCGCAGCCGGCATCTACCTGTTGCTGCGCGGGCGCACATTCCCGGTGGTGCTGGGCCTGTCGCTGATCGGCTACGCCGTCAATGTGTTCATCTTCGCGATGGGGCGCTTGTGGAGCAATGCCGCGCCGATCCTCGTCTGGGGGCCGAACGTGGCCGACCCGCTGCCCCAGGCGTTGGTGCTGACGGCCATCGTCATCGGTTTCGCCACCACCGGCTTCGTCATCGAACTGGCGCTGCGCAGCCGCCATGACAACGGTTCTGACCATGTCGACGGCAAGGCTGACAAGCCCGCCCGGCACGACAAGCGGGCGGAAAAACCATGAACTTCGCCGACCAGTTGCCGGTGCTACAGGTGCTGCTGCCGCTGTTCACCGCCGTGGTGCTGCTGCTGATCGGAGACGACGATGCGCTGCGGCCCTGGGCACGGCGCATTGCACTCGCCTCGGTGCTGCTCGGCGCGGTCTTCGCGTTCCGGCTGGTCGAGCAGGCGGCCAGCGGTGCGTTGACGGTGTACCGGCTGGGCGAGTGGCCGGCGCCGTTCGGCATCGTGCTCGTGGTCGACCGGCTGGCCGCGCTGATGGTCGCGCTGACGGCCGCGGTGGCCGTGCCCGTGCTGCTGTACGCCACGGGGGGCTGGGACGCGCACGGTCGCCATTTCCACCCGCTGTTCCAGTTTCAGCTGATGGGGCTGAACGGCGCCTTCCTGACCGGCGATCTCTTCAACCTGTTCGTCTTCTTCGAGGTGCTGCTGATTGCCAGCTACGTGCTGATGACCCACGGCCTGGGCCGCGAGCGCCTGCGCGTGGGCACGCAGTACGTGGTGCTGAACCTCGCGGCATCGGCGCTGTTCCTGATCGGCATCGCTTTGCTGTACGCCACGACCGGCACGCTGAACATGGCCGACCTGGCGCTGCGCGTGCCGCTGGTGGCCGCCCCCGATGCCGCCATCCTGCAGGCCGGTGCGCTCATCCTGCTGGTCGTCTTCGGCTTCAAGGCTGCCCTGGTTCCGCTGGCAATGTGGTTGCCGGGCACCTACGCCGCGAGCAGCGCGCCGGTGGCGGCGCTGTTCGCGATCATGACCAAAGTCGGCGTCTACGGGATCTGGCGCGTGCACGGCGTGATCTTCGGCGCCGACGCCGGGCCCTCGGCCTTTACGGTGCAACCGCTGCTGCTGCCCATCGCCCTGGCCAC
>JBBQMM010000316.1:0-5400 GCA_038328935.1 Burkholderiales bacterium | reverse complement strand
CTGCGTGCGGCCGGGTGTGCGTGACGCAAAGGCCAAGCGACGCTGTTGCGCCAGGGTGTTGATGGCCGTGGACTTGCCGGCATTGCTGCGGCCCACGAACGCAATCTCCGGCAGTTCACCGGCGGGCAGCTGACTGAGCTGGCTGGCGGTGGTGAGAAATCGCGCGCCGTGCAGCCAGGCCAGCGCCGCACGGGCCTGCGGGCCGGGCAATCCTGCCGCGGCTGCGACCTTGGTGGCAGGGGCACGCGGCGGTTGCTGGGTGGCCGGTTTGCCGGTGGGTTTGCTGCGACGGGAGTGTGGTGTCATGGTGCATTGTAAAATTCTGCGGTTGTACTCCAGGCCCACAACATCGACGGCCTGGGCTCCCCCCTTGAAGGCACCCCTCATGAAGTCGTCTGCGCAACGCATCGCCGCCCCTTTCCTCGCCCTGGCCCTGCTGGCTTTTGGACATCTGCCCACGGCAATGGCGAATGAAGCCAAGGCCGCTTTCAAGGCCGACCCCGCCAAGGGTGGCCAGTTGGCCGCCTCCTGCCAGGCCTGCCACACCGCCGATGGCTCGCGTGGCTCACCCGCCAATCCCATCCTGCAAGGTCAGCACCCCGAATACCTGGTCAAGCAGCTGATCGAATACAAAACCGGCAAGCGCAAGAACGCCATCATGTCGGGCATGGCCGCAGCCCTGTCGGAAGAGGATATGAAGCACATTGCCGCCTTCTACGGCGGCAAGAAGGCCAAGGAAGGCTTTGCCAGGAACAAAGACACCGTGATCCTCGGTGAACAGATCTGGCGCGGCGGCATTGCCGCCAAGCAGGTGCCCGCCTGCGCCGGCTGCCACAGCCCCAATGGCGCTGGCATTCCAGCCCAGTACCCGCGCATTGCCGGCCAGCATGCCGACTACACCGGCATCCAGCTGACGGCTTTCAGCCTGGGCCAGCGCGGCAACAGCGCGCAGATGATGACCATCGCCGCGAAAATGAACGACCGCGAAATGAAGGCCGTGGCTGACTACGCCGCCGGGCTGCGCTGATAGCCCGCGCCTCGCCTCTTCGCGCCCCGCAGGCCGGTGTCACACCGGCCTTTTTTTCGTCAGCAGCACGGCCTGCCGTCTTGTAAGAAACTGGCGCTTCCTGCGACTGAACCGTAGTTTCCAAGAGATGCCCATGAACTTCCATCCCGATCGCGGTTTCGACCATCAGGTGGCGTCTGAAATCACGCCGCCAGCCGTCTGGCGCAACCGTCGCCAGTGGCTGCAAGGCCTGGCCGCCGGCAGCGCGCTGGCGCAGGCATGGCCGGCGGCCTTGGCGCAGGGCACGCGCCCGGGCAAGGGCGCTGCACTGGCAGGGGCGCGCAGCAGCGTGGCCGGCGCCGTGGTGATGGACAAGGCCACGCCCTATGCAGACGTCACCACCTACAACAATTTCTACGAATTCGGCACCGACAAGGCCGACCCGGTCAAGAACGCCGGCACGCTGAAGACGCGCCCGTGGACGGTGGTGGTGGAGGGCGAGGTCAGAAAGCCGGGCACCTTCGACATCGATGCGCTCTTGAAGCTGAGCGCGATGGAAGAGCGCATCTACCGCATGCGCTGCGTCGAAGGCTGGTCGATGGTGATTCCGTGGGTGGGCTGGTCGCTGGCCGAATTGATCAAGCGCGTGGAGCCTACCGGCAACGCGAAGTTCGTGCAGTTCGTGACCCTGGCCGACCGCGCACAGATGCCCGGCCTGAGCTCATCGGTGCTCGACTGGCCGTACGTCGAAGCGCTGCGTCTGGATGAAGCCCTGCACCCGTTGACGCTGCTGGCCTTCGGCTTGTACGGCGAGGTGATGCCGAACCAGAACGGCGCACCGCTGCGCCTGGTGGTGCCCTGGAAATACGGCTTCAAGAGCGGCAAGAGCATCGTCAAGATCCGCTTCGTCGAAAAACAGCCCCGAACCAGCTGGGAAGCCGCCGCGAGTGAAGAGTACGGCTTCTACTCCAACGTCAACCCGCGGGTGGACCATCCGCGCTGGAGCCAGGCCACCGAGCGCCGCATCGGCGAGGACGGCCTTTTTGCCAAGAAACGCGCGACGCTGATGTTCAACGGCTACGAGTCCCAGGTGGGGCAGCTGTACGCCGGCATGGACCTGAAGCGCCTCTTCTGATGGCGCCGGCTGCCGGTGCACCGGCCCACGAGCCGCGCGCCGGCGGCATGGCGCGCTGGCTGGTGTCGCCGCTGGCCAAGCCGCTGCTCTTCCTGGCGGCCTTGTCGCCGCTGGCCGGGCTGGTGTGGGGCGCGGTGGCCGATACGCTGGGTGCCAACCCGGCCGAGGCGCTGATCCGCAGCACCGGTGACTGGACGCTGCGCTTCCTGTGCCTGACGCTGGCCATCACGCCGCTGCGCCAGGCCACCGGATGGCACTCCTTGCTGCGCTTGCGGCGCATGCTGGGGCTGTTCACCTTCTTCTACGGTGTGCTGCACTTCCTGTGTTTCGCGTGGCTGGACATGGGCTTTGATGTGACAGCCATCGTGCGCGACATCGGCAAGCGGCCCTTCATCCTGGTGGGCAGCGCCGCGCTGCTGACGATGTTGCCGCTGGCCGCCACGTCGTTCAACCGCGCCATCAGGGCGCTGGGCGCGCGGCGCTGGCAAGCGCTGCACCGTGCCGTCTATGCCACCGCCCTGCTGGCGCTGCTGCACTTCTTCTGGATGCGCAGCGGCAAGAACGACTTTGCCGAGGTGGCGGTGTACGCGGCCGTGCTGGGCGCGTTGCTGGGCTGGCGCTTGTGGCGGTGGCGGAGCCGGCGTCTGGTTTCCCCGACCTGAGATCCGCAGTTGGCGCCTGCGCCCGGTGGCAGCAGGCCTGGAAGAACTGCGCGCCCGGGCAAGAGCCCGCGCGTGACTTCGTTGACACGCGCCCCCCGCGACTGCGGGAAGCCAGCACGGCGACAGCGGCCTAGCATGGCTGCCAGACATCTGAAGCCAACGCCCCATGTACACCACGCCATGCACGCCGCTCCTTTGAATCTCGACGGTGCCAGCCGCGAGCTGTTGCAGCAGTCGCTGCAAGCGCTCGATCTGGCGCGCCAGAGTGGTCAGGCCTGGGCCATGGCCGAAGCCCAGTTGGGGTTGGCACGCTGGTACCGCGACCGCGGCGAGTTGGGCTTTTCGCTGTCGTTGCTGGAGTCAGGCCTGGCCGCTGCTCCGGGGCTGGACCAGCGCGTGGAATTGCACTGCGAAATCATCAACGTGCTGGCGCAGCTGTCTACGGCTTTTGAAAGACAAGGCGCCGGCAACGGCCGCGCAGCGCGCGACACCGCGCGCCAGCACATCTTCAAGGCCAGCATGCTGGCCGCCCACCTGGCCGACACGGCGTGGGAAGCCAAGGTGCTGCTGCACCTGTCCGACATCCTGGACGGCTTCGGCGACCGCGACGAAGCCGCGCACCTTCAGAACCGCGCGCTGCAGCTGATGGGGCGCAGCCTCGACGGTTTCCCGCAGCCCTTCAACCCGCATCTGGTGGCAGGGCTGGGGCGCTTGGCTGACGGGTAGGGTCGGGCGAGCGGGCCACCGGGCTGCGTGCTGCGTGCTGCGTGCTGCGTGCCGCGTGCTGCGAAGCACCCATCTGTTCGGCACGCCAGCCGTTGAATGACTGTACAGTCTGTACGCTTTCATCACAGACCGCCACCATGCATCCGTCAACCCAGGTCGGCCTTGAACAGGCCCGCAACGAACTGCCCCGCTTGGTCAGCCAGGCAGAAGCGGGCACCACCTCCGTCATCACACGGCACGGCCGTCCTTGTGCGGCGCTGGTTCCTATCAAACATCTGCAGCAAGCGCAGGCACGCCACGGCAGCTTGCTGCGATTGCGTGGCACGGGCGCAGGCCTGTGGGGGGCCAAACCCGCCAGCACCGTGGACGCGTTGCGCCGTGAGTGGGACTGACAAGAAACCCGCCACGCCCCGCAGCAGGGCCGCAAAGGTCAGTCATACCTGGAGCGGCTTGCCTCTGGGCGCACGGGTGGTGGTAGACACCGCCCCCATCATCTACTTGCTTGAAGACCACCCGCTGTTTCTGCCACTCTTCATGGGCTTGTTCGAAGCAGAAGCGGCAGGCGAACTGCAGATCGCCATCTCCACCATCACCTTGGCCGAGGTGCTGACGGGGCCGCTGCGCAGCCGCAACGACGCACTGGCGCAGCGTTACGAAAGGGCGCTGACCCACTACACCGTGGCACCCGCTACCAGCACCGTTGCGGCAATGGCTGCGCGCATGCGCGCGCGCTATGGGCTCAAGCTGCCCGACGCCATCCAGCTGGCCACTGCACTGGACCTGGAAGCTGCAGCTCTGGTAACCCACGACCGCGACTTTTCACGTGTTGAAGGTTTGACAATCTTGCGCGGCGAAACCACCCCCTAAGTTTCAGGGGGCAGGGCAACGCCCCGTATCATGAAGCACCTTTACATCAAGACGGCTGCAGTCGTCTACCCGCTGCGCGCCAGCACCGGCCGCAACGCCACCCCCGTGTGCGAGCCGCTCGCCACCACCGCTTCGGGCGTACCCTGCACCACCACGCGGCCGCCGGCGTTGCCGCCCTCGGGCCCCAGGTCCAGCACCCAGTCGGCTTCGGCGATCACGTCCAGGTCGTGTTCGATCACCATCACGCTGTGGCCGCCAGCCACCAGGCGGTGCAGCACACGGATCAGCTTTTCCACGTCGGCCATGTGCAGGCCCACGGTGGGCTCGTCCAGCACATACAGCGTGCGCGGCGCGCGCTGGCCGCGGCGGGTGACGTCGTCGCGCACCTTGCTCAGTTCGGTGACGAGCTTGATGCGTTGCGCTTCGCCGCCCGACAGCGTGGGTGAAGGCTGGCCCAGCGTCAGGTAGCCCAGGCCGACGTCTTTCAGCAACTGCAGCGGGTAGCTGATGCTGGGCATGCTGGCAAAGAAGTCGACCGCTTCGTCCACTTCCATGCGCAGCACGTCGCCGATGCTCTTGCCGCGCCAGGTGACGGCCAGCGTCTCCGGGTTGAAGCGCGCACCATGGCAGGCGTCGCAGGGTACCTTCACGTCGGGCAGGAAGCTCATCTCGATGGTCTTCACGCCCTGGCCTTCGCACGACGGGCAGCGCCCTTCGCCCGTATTGAAACTGAAGCGGTTGGAAGCGTAGCCGCGCGCCCTGGCCTCCAGCGTTTCGGTGAACAGCTTGCGGATGCCGTCCCAGAAGCCGATGTAGGTGGCGGGGCAGGAACGCGGCGTCTTGCCGATGGGTGTCTGGTCGACTTCCAGCACACGGTCGATGGTCTCGAACCCTTCAAGGCCGGTGCAGCCGCTCAACGGCGGCAGGCCACCGGCCTTGCGCCCGGCGGCGATGGCGTCGCGGCCGGCGCGGCTGGCTTTCAGCGCCACCACGGCGGCCACGTT
>JBBQMM010000315.1:0-5432 GCA_038328935.1 Burkholderiales bacterium | reverse complement strand
ACTTCATTGCCAGCAGCACCGTGACGACGCTGATCGACCTGCCCTTTGCGCTGCTCTTCCTGCTGGTGATGGTGTGGATATCGCCATGGCTGGCGCTGCCCGTGGTGGTGGCCGGCGTGGCCATTCTGGGCCTGGGCTGGGTGCTGCAAAAGCGGCTGCAGGAACTGGCCCAGAGCACGCACCGGGCGAGCGCCACACGCAACGCCACGCTGGTGGAAAGCCTGCACGGCATCGAGACCATCAAGAGCCAGGGTGCCGAGGCCAGCGTGCAGGCCAAGTGGGAACGCACGAATGCGTTCCTGAGCACAGCAAACATTCGCATGCGTTCGCTGTCCACGCTCGCCACCAGCAGCACCAGCGTCATCACGCAGGCCGTCTCGGTGGCCATCATCGTGATCGGGGTTTATCTCATCAATGAGCGCCTGCTGACCATGGGCGCGCTGATTGCCTGCAGCATGCTGGCCGGCCGCGCGCTGGCACCCGCCGGCCAGGTGGTGGGCTTGTTGATGCAGTACCAGGGCGTGCGCACCAGCCTGGAAAGCCTGAACCAGCTGATGGCGCAGCCGCAAGAGCGCCCGCCGGGCCGCAGCTTCCTGCAGCGCCCGCAGATGACGGGCGACATCGAGCTGCGCGGCGTCAGCTTCAGCTACCCCGGCCGCGAAGACAAGGTGCTGGACAACCTGAACATCAAGATCAGGGCCGGTGAACGGGTGGCGCTGATCGGCCGCGTCGGTTCGGGCAAATCGACCATCCAGCGCCTGATGATGGGCCTGTACCAGCCGACCGACGGCGCGGTGCTGATAGACGGCACCGACCTGCGCCAGCTCGACCCCGCCGACGTGCGCCGCAACCAGGCCTACGTGTCGCAGGACGTGACGCTGTTCTTCGGCACGCTGCGCGAGAACATCGCCTTCGGCCTGCCCTTTGCCGACGACAACGCAGTGCGCGACGCGGCCGAGGTGGCCTGCATGAGCGACTTCGTCAGCCGCCACCCGCGCGGCTTCGACATGCCAGTGGGCGAACGGGGCGACTCGCTGTCGGGCGGCCAGCGGCAGTGCGTGGGCCTGGCGCGCGCGGTGCTGCACAACTCGCCCATCCTGCTGCTGGACGAACCCACCAGCGCGATGGATTTTTCGACCGAAGCGCAGGTCACGCAACGCATCGGCGCCTTTGCCGCCAACAAGACGGTGGTGCTGGTGACGCACCGCACATCGATGCTGGCGATGGTCAATCGGGTGATCGTGATCGACGGCGGCAAAGTGGTGGCCGACGGGCCGCGTGACCGCATCATGGAAGCGCTGGCCCACGGGCGCATCGCGAGGGCCGCATGAGCGCGCAGGGCCGCCCCAAGGGTGAATACCGGAGTGCACAGCACGAAGGTACTCCAGTGACCACGAAAGCATCCACCGCGCCCGGCGGCCCCGCGGCGGCCCCTGCAAAGGCGCGGGCCGCGAGCACCTCTACAGCGGCCAGCGCTGGCAGCGCATCGGCGGTGCGCAGCTTCGAGTTGGCCGCCGACGAAGTGATTTCGCACCAGCGCCGGCACCGCGCGCAGTGGATCACGCGCGCGGCAGCGCTGGTGGTGCTGGCGTTGATCGTCTGGGCATCGCTGGCCAAGATCGACGAGGTCACCAAGGGCGACGCCAAGGTCATCTCTTCGCGCCAATTGCAGCAGGTGCAGTCGCTGGACGGCGGCGTCGTCTCGGCGATCATGGTGCGCGAAGGCCAGGTGGTGGAGGCCGGCCAGGTGCTGCTGAAGATCGACGAGACGCGCGCCACCTCGGGCGCGCGCGAGAACGCAGCCCAGGGCTTTGCGCTGCAGGCCCGCCTGGCGCGGCTGCGCGCGCTGGCCGAGGGCAGCGCGTTCAAGCCACCGGCGCAAAACGGGGCTGAAGAACAGCGCATCCTTGAAGAAGAGCGCAGCCTGTACGTCAGCCGCAAGGCCGAGCTCGAGAACCAGCAAGCGATCAGCCAGCAGCAACTGGCGCAGCGCCAGCAGGAACTGAGCGAGGTGCGCGCACGCCGCGCCGCCGCCGAACGCGGCCTGGCATCGGCGCAGCAGGAACTGAGCCGCACGCGCCCGCTGCTGGCCAGCGGCGCGGTGAGCGAAGTCGACATCATCAAGCTCGACCGCGATGTCTCGCGCATCCGCGGCGAAATCGACCAGACCGGGGCACAACAGATGCGCGCGCAGGCCTCCATCAGCGAAGCGCAACGCAAGCTGCAGGAAACCGAAATCACCTTCCGCAACGAAGCGCGCAAGGAGATGGCCGAAAACATGGGCCGCCTGAACGCGCTGAACGAAAGTGCCGTGGCGCTGAACGACAGGGTCGACAAGAGCCAGCTGAAGAGCCCCGTGCGCGGCCGCGTGCAGCGGCTGCTGGCCAACACCGTGGGCGGCGTGGTGCAGGCCGGCAAGGACTTGGTGGAAATCGTGCCGCTGGACGACAAGCTGGTGCTCGAGGCCAAGGTCAACCCGCGCGACATCGCCTTCATCCACCCCGGGCAGGCGGCGAACGTGAAGTTCACCGCCTACGACTCGTCGATCTACGGCGGGCTGGCCGCGGTGGTGGAAAACATCAGCCCCGACACCGTGGTGGACGAACGCGGCAACGCCTACTACCTGGTGCGCGTGCAGACCAACAAGGCGCAACTCGGCGAAAGCATGCCCATCATGCCCGGCATGACGGCAGAAGTGGACGTACTCACCGGCAAGAAGTCGGTGCTGTCGTATCTGCTCAAACCGGTGCTCAAAGTGCAGCAGAACGCATTGCGCGAGCGCTGACGCCAGGCCGACCCAGTCGTCAACGCACACGTACCCTTACGCCCCGATACGCACCGCCCAAGCAACGCACCCGCACCGCACCCGCGTCGCACCCGACCCCTGATTTTTTGAGAGAGAACCGTCATGCCCGTCATCCTTCAAACCGTCACGTCCACCGTCTCGGCCCTGTGGGGCCGTTCGTACATCCGCGACGCCAGCGGCAAGTTCCGTCTGCTCAAGATGGACGAGGTGGTGGTCCGTGGCGACATGATCCTGACCGAGCAGAACGCCATCGTGCAGCTCACCCAGGACCTGAAGGCCGACGCAGCGCCTGCCGCCAAACGGGTGGCCCATATCAAACCGCAGGCGCTGGATGAGGTGGACCGCGTCATTGCCGGCATCGAGAAAGGCGACATCAATTTCATGCCTGCTGCCGGCACCCGTGCGGGCGACGGTGGCTTGACGCCCGCCACGGTGGTGGAGCGTCTGATCGAGACGGCCCCGACCGGCCTGCAGGCAGTGCAGATTCCGGTGGTACTGCCCAGCTTCACGGCCGCGGATGCATCGCCCGCCATCGGCGTCAGCGTCACCCTGTCAGTGCCCGTCACGGCGCGCCTGAACGTGGTCTCTTTAGGCGAATCCGAGGCAACCGAGGGCAACGCGCTGGTGTTCCCGGTGCAACTCGGCAGCGCCAGCACAGAGCCGGTGACGCTGCCTTTTTCGCTGACCTTCGACACCGCCATCGACAAGGACGTCGGCACACCCCTGTTCAGCAGCGGCGTGGTGCTGAATGCCGACGGCACCATCACCGTGCCCGCGGGTGTGGCGGCGTTCGTCATCAGCGTGCCCACCACCGACGACAAGCTGATCGAGAACCCGGAAACCATCACCATCACGCTGGACGGCGTGTCGGCCACCGGCCTGATCAATGACAACGACCAGCCCAGCATCATGGCGGTGGAGCCTGGCTTGCCCGGCGCCAGCGGCGACGCGGTGGTTGAAGGCGGCACACTGGTCTACACCGTCAGCCTGAGCCAGCCGGCCGCCACGGCTTCGCTGTATCCGTTTTCGCTGGGCGGCAGCGCAGCCGGCAGCGCCAGCGACGACGACCACGGCGCCCCCGTGTTCACCGAAGGCGTGGTGCTCAACGACGACGGCACGCTCACCGTACCCGCCGGCGTGAGCAGCTTCACCATCACCGTGCCGACGGTGGACGACAACCTCACTGAAGGGCTGGAACGTCTGCCGTTGACGGTGGGCGGCATCACCGGCATCGGCACCATCGTCGACAACGACGGCGGCGCACCGACCATCGACAACATCCAGCCCGGCCCGCCGGGCTTGCTGGACGACACCACGCCTGAAGGCGCGCCGCTGTCCTTCACCGTCACCCTGAGCGGGCCGACCACAGAGCCCACCAACTACCCGTATGCGCTGGGCGGTGGCACGGCAGGACCTGAGGACTACGGCCCACCCGTGTTCACCGGCGGTGTCACGCTCAACCCCGACGGCACCATCACCGTGCCGGCCGGCATCATCGCCTTCACGATCACGGTGCCGACGGCGCAAGACACGCTGGCAGAAGCCGACGAGACGGTACCGGTGACCATCGGCGGCGTCAGCGCCACCGCCACCATCATCGACGACGACGGTGGCCCACCCTTGCAACCCCCCACCGTCACGCAAGTGGAACCGGGCCGCATGGGCTTGGCCGACGACGCTACGCCCGAGGGCACGGTGTTGACCTATACCGTCAGCCTCAGCGGCGCCACCGTGGCCGCGGCCAGCTATGCCTTCAGCATCGGCGGCGGCACCGCAGCGGCCGGCGACTTCGGCGCGCCCGTGTTCAGCAACGGCGTCACGCTCAACGCTGACGGCACCATCACCGTGCCGGCCGGAGTCAGCGCGTTCACCATCAGCGTGCCCACCACGCAGGACCTGTTGATCGAGAGCAACGAGACGGTGCCCCTGTCAGTGGGCGGCAAGGACGCCGTCGGCACCATCATCGACGACGACAGCGGCAAGCCCACGGTGCTGACGGTGGAGCCCGGCGCACCTGGCTTGCTGGACGACGCCACACCCGAGGGTCAGGAGCTGGTGTACACGGTGACCTTGAGCGCCGCCACCACCGCACCTGCAGACTACGACTTTGCGCTCGGCGGCGGCAGCGCCTTTGCCGACGATGTGGGCAAACCGGTCTTCAGCGATGGCGTGACTTTGAACGACGACGGCACCATCACCGTGCCCGCTGGTGTATCGGCTTTCACCATCACCGTGCCGACGACGCAGGACACGCTGGTGGAAGGCAATGAAACCGTGCCGCTGGCCATCGATGGCGTGGCTGCCATCGGCACCATCGTCGACGACGACGGCGGCAAGCCGGTGGTCGTCAGCATCGAGCCCGGCAACCCCGGCCTGGCCGATGACGCCACGCCCGAAGGCTCCGACCTCATCTACACCGTGACGTTGAGCGCGGCCACCACGGCACCGGCAGATTACCTGTTCGAGCTGGGCGACGACACCGCCAGTGCCGCCGACTTCGGCACGCCGGTGTTCAGCCATGGCGTCTCGCTCAACCCCGATGGCAGCTTGCGCGTGCCCGCGGGCGTCAGCAGCTTCACGGTGTTGGTGCCGACCACACAGGACACCGAAGTCGAGAGCGACGAAC
>JBBQMM010000314.1:0-5444 GCA_038328935.1 Burkholderiales bacterium | reverse complement strand
GTGCCGATGCCATGCGCCAGCGCGCCGAAGGCACCGTGCGTGGACGTGTGGCTGTCGCCGCAGACCACCGTCATGCCCGGCAGCACGGCGCCGTTCTCGGGCCCGATGACGTGCACGATGCCCTGGCGCTTGTCCAGGAAGGGGAAGTAAGCCGCCGCGCCGCTGGCTTTGATGTTGGCGTCCAGCGTCGTGATCTGCAGCTTGCTGATGGGGTCGGTGATGCCGTCGTAGCCGTCTGCCCAGCCGGTGGTGGGCGTGTTGTGGTCGGCAGTTGCAACGATGGAGCTGACGCGCCAGACACGCCGGCCGGCCAGGCGCAGCCCTTCAAAGGCCTGTGGGCTGGTGACTTCGTGCACCAGGTGGCGGTCGATGTAGAGCACGGCCGTGCCGTCTTCTTCGGTGTGGACGACGTGTTCGTCCCACAACTTGTCGTACAGGGTTCTGGCGGTCATGGTGCGGGTGGTTGGCGGCGCGGGGGACTGGCGGACGCGGGGTGGTTGGCAGACGCGGGTGGCCGGGCAGGCAGCGCCGTGACGGCGCCCTTCGGAACCCCGATTGTCCGGGATCGGGCGCGCCCGGGGGCGGCCGCCACGCTTCAGGGGCCGTGCAACGGCCCCTCCGCCTGTCGCGAACGCACAACGCCCCGGCGACCCGAGGAGCCCGCCAGCCGGGCGCAGCCGCCTCAGCGACCGCTGACCCGGGCCTCGAGAGAAGCCTTCAAATCAGCGGGCAAGGACAACTTCGCGGCCAGACTGTCGAGGTAGGCGCGTTCGGCCGGGCTGGTTTCATCGACCACCAGCAGGCTGGCCAGGTAGACCTCTGCCGCCATCTGCGGGCTGGTGGACGCAGCGGCCACGTCGGCAGCGTCCAGCGGGCGCGCCAGCTCGGACGCGACCCATGCCCGCAACTCGGGATCGGCCTGGCTGCGCAGCAGTTCGCCGTCCACCAGCGCCTGCTCACGTTGGTCGACATGACCGTCCGACTTGGCCGCGGCGATCATGGCCTTCAGCATGGCCTGCCCATGCAGTTCCATCTGCGGCGCCGGCAAAGCTTCAAAGCTGGCTGCCGCCGCCTGAGCCTGCGACGCGGCGGGCGCGCCAGCCGCCGCGGCCGGGCCCTGCGCCTGCTGCTGTGCCTGCCACTCCTGGTAAGTCTTCCAGGCCAGCATGCCCATGGCGGCCATGCTGCCGAACTTGACGGCCTTGCCACCCAACTGACGCCCGCCGCGGCTGCCGAGCAGCAGACCGAGCAATCCGCCCACGGCAGCGCCGCGCGCGTACTTGCCCATGTCGGCTTGCGACGCGGCGCCGCGCAAGCCGCCGACCTGCTGGCCAACCACCGTGCTGCCGGCTTTCAGAAGTTGTTCCAGGAGCAATGCGGTGTTCATGGGGCGCCTTTTAAAGGGAGGTGAAAGAACCGAAAGAAGAGCACTGTAGACGAGCCAATGCCCGCAGGCCACGGGGGGACAACTGCGGGCAATCGACGAGCTGCCGCCCGTTGCCGGGGAACGCCGCGGGCCGTCGATCAGTTCGCGCCGAGCTTGAGGTTGATGCCCGTGAGCAGACCCAAGTCGTTCTTCTTCTGGCCAGCCGGCGGCTTGCTGTTGTAGTTATCGGTCAGGCCGACATTCAGGCTCAGCGTGCTGCTCATGGCCACACTCAGGCCGGCCGTGAATTTCAGGAGCTGCGCCTTGTCGCCCGACAGGCCCGGGTACACCTCCAGGCGCTGCTTGAACGAGGTGGTGGACGACAGCACATGCGACGACTCTTCACCGAACATCAGGCTCGAACGGCTGAAGCTCTTGGCCGTCTTGCTGCCGATGGTCTGGGTCTTGTCGTACTTGTCGGTGGAGTAGGCGAGGCCGCCGAAAACGGTGAAGTTCAGTTCCTTGGACTCGACGAGTTTGTAGCCCAGGCCGGCAGCAGCCGTGGTGCGCAGGTTCAGGTCGATGAGGTCGTCGCCTTCTAGACCCAGCTTGCCGAAGACGAACATCTTGGGGCTGAGGTTGTAGTCGTATTGCCCTGCGCCGGCCCACTTGTTGGCCGTGGTGGTGGTGACCCCACCAGCCTTGCTCTTGCCGTAGTTGATGCCGCCGCCGAGCGTGATCTTGTCGGTGGCCGTGGCGCTGGCCATGTCGACCGCAAGGTTCAGCGCCTGCGTGTCGGTGTTGCCCGAGGTGATGCTGAGGGCGGCACCACCGGTGCCGCGCCACAGGCCGTCGGTCTTGGGTTGTGCGTGGGCGCAGGGAATGGCCGCTGCCAGGGCGAGCAGGGCAAAGCTGTGGGTCAGGTTCATGACAATTCCTGGTTTATGAGATTGATGGGGTTGGGGCGAACGCCGCCGCCCGTGAGGAGCGCGTGCCGGGGGCGTCTTGCGACGACTCGACGCCTGGCACAACAACAGATGCTGGTCTGCTCCTGTCTCCGCTCCCCGAACCTTGCAGCGGCGGCGCCACAGGGCCAAAGGATAGTCGGCGTCTTCGAGGGCAGGCAAGAGCACAGGCAAGAGCGCAGGCAACCCCGCTGCCACCTCAGGCGTGGGCAGCGCGAACTTCGGGCGGTGCCTGCACCAGTTCGATCAACACGCCTTCGCCGCACAAAGGGAACTCGTCGTTGCCTTTGGGGTGGATGAAGCAGATGTCGTGACCCGCGGCACCCTTGCGCACGCCGCCCGGTGCGAAGCGCACACCTTGCGCCGTCATCCACTGCACCGCAGCGGGCAGGTCGTCCACCCACAGACCCACGTGGTTCAGCGGCGTCGTGTGCACAGCAGGCTTTTTGTCGGGGTCCAGCGGCTGCATCAGGTCGACTTCAACCGCATGCACGCCGTCGCCCATGGCGCAAATGTCTTCGTCCACGTTTTCACGCTCGCTGACGAAGGTGCTCTTGACGGTGAGCCCCAGCATGTCCACCCACAGCGACTTGAGCCGCTCCTTGCTGGGCCCGCCAATGGCAATTTGCTGGATGCCGAGGATGCGAAAGGGCTTGGTGTCAGGCAGCGTGCTCATAGGAAGCTCAGGATGGGTTGGTCGACCGTCAGGCTTTCGCCCTTGTTGGCGAGCACGTCCTTGACCGTGCCCTCTTGCGATGCGGTGAGGATGTTCTCCATTTTCATGGCCTCGATCACCGCCAGCCGTTCGCCAGCCTGCACCAGCTGCCCGGGCTTGACCGCCACGTTGATCAGCAGCCCCGGCATGGGAGAGAGCAGGAACTTGCTCATGTCGGCCGGTGCCTTGTAGGGCATCAGACGCAGCAGCGCTGCGGCACGTGCCGTGAGCAACTGCGCGTCGATGCGCAGGCCGTTGTGCAGCACGCGCGTCCAAAGGCCATCACGCTCGATCTGCGCCGTGAAGGGTTTGCCGTTGACGCGGCCGCTGGCGCGGATGCCGCCAAAGCTCCAGTCGGTGTTGATGGAATACGTCTTGCCGCGCAGCACCACGGTGGCCGTGTGGCCATGCTGTACCTTGACGTCCACCTGTTCGTGCGCGCCCGCCGCGCCTTTGACGATGGCCACGAAGTCGTGCCCGATGCGCAGCTCATGCCCTGGCATCTGCCCGGTGATCTGCGACGCACGGTCACGGTAGCGGCGGTAGGCCACGGCGGCCAGCGCGATCAGCAGGTCGGGGTCGTCGTGCGGCACGTCTTCGGCGCGAAAGCCGGCCCTGTAGTGCTCGGCGATGAAGCCGGTGTTGAAGTCGCCCGAAACAAACTGGGGATGGGCCAGCAGCGCCGACTGGAACGGGATGTTGCTGCTGATGCCGCGGATGACAAAGCCGTTCAGCGCTTCGCGCATGCGGTGGATGGCGTCGAGCCGGTCGTGACCATGCACGATGAGCTTGGCGATCATCGAGTCGTAGTACATCGGAATCTCGCCACCTTCGGCGACGCCGGTGTCTACCCGCACGCCCCCCAGGCCGCTACCGGTGGGCACCGGCTCGGCCGCCTGCAGGTTGGTGGCCGGCGGCACAAAGCGCACCAGCCGCCCGGTGGACGGCAGGAAACCGCGGAACGGGTCTTCGGCGTTGATGCGGCATTCCATGGCCCAGCCGTTGCGCTGCACCTGCTCCTGTGTCAGCGGCAGCTTTTCGCCAGCGGCCACGCGGATCATCAGCTCCACCAGGTCCAGCCCGGTGATGCATTCGGTCACCGGGTGTTCCACCTGCAGCCGCGTGTTCATTTCAAGAAAGTAGAAGCTCTGGTCGTTGCCGACCACGAACTCCACCGTGCCGGCGCTTTGGTACTGCACTGCCTTGGCCAGCGCCACCGCCTGCTCGCCCATCGCCTTGCGCGTGGCCTCGCTGATGAAGGGTGAAGGCGCCTCCTCGATCACCTTCTGGTGCCGGCGCTGGATGCTGCATTCACGCTCGTTCAGGTACAGCACGTTGCCATGTGCGTCACCGAGCACCTGGATCTCGATGTGACGCGGCTCCTCGACGAACTTCTCGATGAACACGCGGTCGTCGCCGAAACTGGCTTTGGCTTCATTACGGCAGCTGGTGAAGCCCTCGAAGGCTTCCTTGTCGTTGTGGGCCACGCGCAGGCCCTTGCCGCCGCCGCCGGCACTGGCCTTGATCATCACCGGGTAGCCGATGTCGCTGGCGATCGTCACCGCCTGCTCGGGCGTTTCGATGGCCTCGTTCCAGCCCGGGATGGTGTTGACGCGGGCTGAACCGGCCAGCTTCTTGGAGGCGATCTTGTCGCCCATCGCGGCAATGCTGTGGTGCTTGGGGCCGATGAAGACGATGCCTTCTTCTTCCACGCGCCGTGCGAAGGCTTCGTTCTCGCTCAGGAAGCCGTAACCCGGGTGCACCGCCTGCGCGCCGGTGGCCTTGCAGGCCGCGATGATCTTGTCGGCGACGAGATAACTATCACGGCTGGGCGCGGGGCCGATCAACACGGCCTCGTCGGCCAGCGTCACGTGCAGCGCATCGCGGTCGGCTTCGGAGTAGACGGCCACGGTGGCGATGCCCATCTTGCGCGCGGTCTTGATGACGCGGCAGGCGATTTCACCGCGGTTGGCAATCAGGATTTTTTCAAACATGGTCGGTCTCCGCGGTGAACTCGCCTGCTTGCGCTTCGCGCACCAGGCCATTTGGCTTCGCCGAATCGGCCCTGGCGCCGTTTTCACCGCGGTTGGCAATCAGGATCTTCTTGAACATCACATCACTCCATCAAACAGGCCGTCGAGCCAGCCAGCACACGCCACAGGCCCTTCAGCGGCCCGCCGCGCAGGGGAAAAAGTCAGGGCACCAGCGTCATCGACGCGGCCTTCACAGCACCCGTATCGAAACTCATCGTCGCGGTGCATCCTGCGGCGCTGGCGATGCGTTCGATCAAGGCATCGGCAAAGTCGGCAGGGCCGGCACTGAAACAGGCCAGCGCCTGGGTGACGAGATCTGCCCGGTCGATCACCAGTTCCTTGCTGCGCAGCAGGGTGTAGAGCAC
>JBBQMM010000313.1:0-5477 GCA_038328935.1 Burkholderiales bacterium | reverse complement strand
GCCCTGATAGCCGAGATGCAGAAGAACCCCGGCATCGTCCAACCCGACAGCGACCTGCAGCTGAACAAACCCGAGATATTCCTGGACGTGGACCGCGCCCGGGCCGCCGACATGGGGGTCTCGGTGGAAGCCGTGGCGCGCACCGTTGAAACCATGCTGGGCGGTCGCGCCGTCACGCGCTACAAGCGCGATGCCGACCAGTACGACGTGCTGGTGCAGACGGCCGAGAGCGGCCGCGCGACCCCTGAAGACATCGACAAGCTCTTCGTGCGCGGTCGCGGCGAGACCATGGTGCCGCTGTCCAGCCTGGTCAAGGTGCGTGAGGCCGTGAGCCCACGCGAACTGAACCACTTCAATCAGCGCCGCTCGGTCACCATCACGGCCAACCTGACGCCGGGGTACTCGCTGGGCGAGGCGCTCAAGTTCATGGACGAAGCGGCAGCCCGCGTGCTGCCGCAGGGCTACAGCACCGAGTTGAACGGTGTCAGCCGCGAGTTCCGTTCGTCTGCGGGTTCGCTCGGGCTGGTGTTCGTGCTGGCGCTGGTGTTCATCTTCCTGGTCTTGGCGGCGCAGTTCGAGAGCTTCATCGACCCCTTCGTGATCCTGCTGTCGGTGCCGCTGTCGATGGTGGGCGCGTTGGCGGCGCTGCAATGGTCGGGTGGCACGTTGAACGTGTTTTCGCAAATCGGCTTGATCACGCTGGTGGGCTTGATCACCAAACACGGCATCCTGATCGTGGAGTTCTCCAACCAGCTGCGCGTCCAGGGCAAGGGCGTACTGGAAGCCGTGACCGAGGCCTCCACCCTGCGCTTGCGCCCGATTCTGATGACCACCGGCGCCATGGTGCTGGGGGCGGTGCCGCTGGCGCTGGCCACCGGCGCAGGCGCTGAGAGCCGGCAGCAGATCGGCTGGGTCATCGTGGGCGGCATGACGGTGGGCACGCTGCTCACCATCTTCGTGGTGCCGACGATCTACACGCTGTTCGCGCGCAGGGCGGTGCCTGGCGAGATCACGACACCGGCGTTGGCCGATGAAGCGGCCGCAGTGGGAGCCGATTGAGGCGGCTGCCCGCTCAGCCGCCGATGTAGTGCATCTCCACCCGCCGCGGTGGCGCGTTGTCGGGCGCTGCCGATGCAGCGCAAGCTCCGGGTGCAACGGCGGCAGCGCTGCGCAGTTCTGAATAGCGATCGTCACGGTCGCCCCAGATCAAGCCCAACGCGGCGCTGATCTGTGCGTCGCTGCAGCCGCCCCGCAGCAATGCGCGCAGGTCATGGCCTCGGCTGGCAAACAGGCACAGGAAAAGCTTGCCCTCGGTCGACAAACGGGCGCGGTTGCAGTCGCTGCAGAAAGCCTTGGTCACGCTGCTGATGAAACCCACCTCGCCGCGTCCGTCGTCGTAGCGCCAGCGCTCAGCCGTTTCGCCAGCGGCGCTGGCCGGCAGGGGTTGCAGGGCAAAGGCTTGCTGCAGGCGTTGCAGCACCTGCGCCGAAGGCAGCACTTCGTCCATGCGCCAACCGTTGGTGGCGCCGACGTCCATGTACTCGATGAACCGCAGTACCACATCGGCGCCGTACTGGTCGCGCACAAAACGCGCCAGCGGCACGATCTGCTGGTCGTTGGTGCCGTTCTTGACCACCATGTTGACCTTCACCGGCGCCAGGCCTGCACGCAGAGCGGCTTCGATGCCCGTCAGCACGTCGGCGACCGGGAAGTCGACGTCGTTCATGCGTCTGAAGATGGCGTCGTCCAGCGCATCCAGACTCACGGTCACGCGCTTCAGGCCCGCATTGCTCAGGGCCTGCGCCTTGCGCTGCAGCAGCGAGCCGTTGGTGGTGAGCGTGATGTCCAGCGGCCTGCCGGTGGGCGTGCGCAGCGTGGCGAGCTGGGCGACAAGCACCTCCAGGTGCTTGCGCAGCAGCGGTTCGCCACCGGTCAGGCGCAGCTTGTGCACGCCATGGGCCACGAAGAGGCCGGCCACGCGGGTGATCTCTTCGAAGCTGAGCAGAGACGACTGCGGCAGGAACTTGTACTGGCTGTCGAACACCTCTTTGGGCATGCAGTAGCTGCACCTGAAGTTGCAGCGGTCGGTGACCGAGATGCGCAGGTCGTGCAGGGGCCGGCCCAGGCGGTCGGCCAGCAGACCGGTGGCCGGATGCAGTGTGGTCGGAACGTGGGGTACCTGCGCTGCGTATCGCAGGTCCGCCAGCGGAATGATGGATTCGCCCATGCGTTGATTGTGCCGTGCGCACACCGGGCGTGTCGCCCCGGGCGCTGCCAGGGTTACTTGCAGCGCCAGCGCCGCCTTGACGTGGAAGTGTTTCAGATCCGGGGCGCTGCCCCGCATCATGAAACTTAGCGCTTGTACTCGACCGCTTGGGGGGACGGCGCGGCGTCGGCCGCCTGCGCCCGGCGTGCACCGTCGAACCGCTTGGCCCAGTAGGTCTGGCGCATGTTGTCCACGCGCACGACCGCTCCGACGCGCGGTGAATGCACGAAGCGACCGTCGCCCACGTAGATGCCCACGTGAGAGAAGGCTTTGCGCAGGGTGTTGAAAAACACCAGGTCGCCAGGCTTCAGCTCATCGGCGGCCACGGGCTGCAGGCCGCTCGTCTGCGCCTGCTGTTCGGCGCTGCGCGGCAGCAGCAGGCCCACGGTGTGCTTGAACACATAGCGGGTGAAGCCGCTGCAGTCGAATCCGCTTTCAGCCGAAGTGCCACCCCGAACATAAGGCAGGTCCAGGAAAGCGAGCGCGGCCACTACCGCCTCGGCAGCCAGGTCGCGAGCCTGCTGCGCCAGCGCGGCCGCGGGCTGCAGGCCCGCAATCCCGGCCTGGACGACACCGCGCTCCATCAACAGTTGAAGCAGCGGATCGGCAGCCGAGTGCGCAGACGTCGATGCCGTCGATGCGGCGGTGCCCTGGGGCGGCACGGCAACAGCAGCGGGGGCCGCTGAAGGGGGAGCCGGTGAAGTGGACGGGGCCCCGATTGCGGGCAGCACGGCGCTGCACAGAGCGGCCGCAAGGGCCAGCGTGCGCCAGCCGGGGGCGGGGGTATGTCTGATCGTCACGCGCGTAGGATACCAGTGCCGTTTGCGAGCAGCGTTTGCGAGCACCGTTTGCGAGCACCGTTTGCGAGCACCCTTTGCCTGCACCATTTTTGTCCGCCCTCGTCGCGCATCTTTTTGCCCACACCAAAGCGCGTCTCTTGAGTCAGGCGTTTGTCAGCGGGTGCTCGCCCAATCTGACGTTGTTCACACCACTACAAGAGGAGACCAGCCATGGGTCACGCTGAGAGCTACGCAGAGTTCCACCGCCGATCGCTGCAAGACCGCGACGCCTTTTGGTCAGAACAGGCTGCGTTGATCGAGTGGCAGACGCCGCCGCAGCAGGTCTGCGACTACAGCAACCCGCCCTTCGCGCGTTGGTTCGTGGGCGGCACCACCAATTTGTGCCACAACGCGGTGGACCGACACCTGGAGACGCGTGGCGACCAGGCTGCACTGATCTTCGTCTCCACCGAGACCGGCGAGGAGCGCACCTACAGCTTCCGCGAGTTGCACAGCGAGGTGCAGCGCATGGCCGCCACGCTGCTGAGCCTGGGGGTGAGCAAGGGCGACCGGGTGCTGATCTACATGCCGATGATTGCCGAGGCCGCATTTGCCATGCTGGCGTGCACCCGCATCGGCGCCTTGCACTCGGTGGTGTTTGGCGGCTTCGCCAGCCTCAGTCTGGCCAGCCGCATCGACGACGCGCAGCCCACGCTCATCATCAGCGCCGACGCCGGCAGCCGCAGTGGCAAGGTGGTGCCGTACAAGCCGCTGCTGGACGAAGCCATCCAGCTGGCCAGCCACAAGCCGGCCCGGGTACTGATGGTCAACCGGGGCCTGGCCGCGTTCAAGCCCGTGGAGGGCCGCGACGAAGACTATGCGCACTGGCGCGAGCAACACGCCAACACCGTGGTGCCCTGCGTGTGGGTTGATTCGACCCACCCCAGCTACACCCTGTACACCAGCGGCACCACCGGCAAACCCAAGGGCGTGCAGCGCGACACCGGTGGCTACGCAGTGGCCTTGGCCGCCAGCATGAAACACATCTTCTCCGGCCATGCCGGCGAGACCTACTTCTCTACCAGCGACATCGGCTGGGTGGTCGGCCACAGCTACATCATCTACGGTCCGCTGATCGCCGGCATGGCCACCATCATGTACGAGGGCCTGCCCACGCGGGGCATGGACGGCCAGCCTGATGCCGCCATCTGGTGGAGCCTGGTGGAGAAGTACAAGGTGACGGTGATGTTCTCGGCACCCACGGCCGTGCGCGTGCTGAAGAAGCAGGACCCGGCAGCGCTGAAGAAGCATGACCTTTCGAGTTTGCGCGCGCTGTTCCTCGCCGGTGAGCCACTGGACGAACCCACCGCGAAATGGATCAGTGAAAGCCTGGGCCGCCCGATCATCGACAACTATTGGCAGACCGAGACCGGCTTGCCCATCCTCAGCCTGTGCAATGGTGTCGAGCGTGCCGTCAGCAAGGTCGGCAGCCCGGGCAAGGCCGTGTATGGCTACGACGTGAAGTTGCTCGACGAGAGCACGGGCGAGGAACTCAAGGGCGCCCACCAGAAGGGAGTGTTGGCCATTGAAGGACCGCTGCCGCCCGGCTGCATGCAGACGGTGTGGCGCGACGACGAGCGCTTCGTCAAGACCTACTGGAAGAGCATCCCCGGCAAGCTGATCTACAACACCTTCGACTGGGGCATCCGCGACGAAGACGGCTACTTCTTCATCCTGGGCCGCACCGACGACGTCATCAACGTCGCTGGCCACCGGCTGGGCACGCGCGAGATCGAAGAAAGCATCAGCAGCCACCCAGCCGTGGCCGAGGTGGCCGTGGTCGGCGTTGCCGACAGTCTGAAGGGCCAGGTCGCAATGGCCTTCGTGGTACTGAAAGACAGCAGCCTGGCTGCCACGCCCGAACTGGCACTGAAGCTCGAAGGCGAGGTGATGAAGCTCGTTGACAGCCAGCTGGGTGCCGTGGCCAGGCCGGCGCGGGTTCGCTTCGTCAACACCTTGCCCAAGACACGTTCAGGCAAGCTGCTGCGCCGCGCCTTGCAAGCCGTGTGCGAAGGCCGCGACCCGGGCGACCTGACGACGATCGAGGACCCCAGCGCGCTGCTGCAGATCAAGGCGCTGTTCAGCCCAGCGTAGGTTGGGTCCAAAGCTGCGTTGAGTCCGTGTCAGCTCAGAGCCCCAGGCGCGCCAGTTCTCCGCGGCCCTGGCGTACGACCAGGGGATCATCACCCGTCAGGTCGATGACGGTGGTCGGTTGCAAAGGGCAGGCGCCTGCGTCCACCACGGCCTGCAGCAGCTTCTGGTAGCGGGCCAGGATGTCCTCGGCGTCGTTCAGCGCCTCGGTTTCGCCTGGCGGTATCAAGGTCGTTGCCAGCAGCGGTTCACCGAACTGCGCCAGCAGCCCCTGCAGCACC
>JBBQMM010000312.1:0-5483 GCA_038328935.1 Burkholderiales bacterium | reverse complement strand
CACCCGCGTCGCTCCCGGCTCGGCGTCGTCCAGCACGCCCACGAAACCTTCTTCGTGCATGCCGTAGCGGCCGGCGCGGCCGGCGATCTGGTGCACTTCGCTTTCGTCCAGCGTGCGGTCGGCCACGCCGTCGTACTTGGTCAGCGTGGAGAAGAAGACGCGGCGGATGGGCAGGTTCAGGCCCATGCCGATGGCGTCGGTGGCGACCAGGATGTGGCTCGCGCCGCTGGCAAAACGCTCGGCTTCGCGGCGCCGCACTTCGGGCGGCAGGGCGCCGTAGATGACCGACACCGGGTGGCCGTTGGCGGCAATGATGTCGCGCAGCGTCAGCACGTCGCGCCGGCTGAAGGCCACCACCGCGTCGCCCAGCTTCAGCTCATGCACGGGCATCGTGCCGGGCAGCAGCTCCACGTGCTGCATGCGCGTGAATTCACGCACGGTGCAGGCTTCGCCGCACAGGCCCAGCAGGTTCTGCAGCGCCGGCACGGCATAGCTGCTGCAGATGATGATGACCTCCTGCGCCGGCACCGCCACCACGGCCTGCGTCCAGGCCCAGCCGCGCGAGTTGTCGAAGATCATCTGCGCTTCGTCGATGACGGCCACGTCGATGCTCTTTTGCGTGTTCACCATCTCGATGGTGCTGCTGACCACGCGCGCGTCTTCTGCAGGCTGGTTCTCTTCGCCGGTCAGCAGCGAACAAGGCACGCCGCGCGCCAGCAGGCGGTCGCGGCCTTCCAGCGCCAGCAGGCGCAGCGGCGCCAGGTAGGCGCCGTCCAGCGCCTGCGCCAGGCGTTCGAAGGCGGCGTGCGTCTTGCCGCTGTTGGGTGGGCCCACGTAAAGCGTGACGCGGCGGTTCAGCCGGCGCGCCTTGGCGAAGGTGGCCGGGTAGCCCTGAAACGCCAGCTCGCTGTTCAGGCCCTGCAGCGTGTCGATTTCAGTGACGGCCAGCACCCAGCGGTCCTGGGCGCGGTTGCAAGCCGCTTGCAGCGCTGCCAGAGCCTGGCTGTTGGCCTCTGAAGGCTCCAGCGTCAGCAGGGGCTTGGCGCTGGCGCATTCGGCTTGCAGGCGGGGCAGCAGGCTGTCTATCTGCTGTGGTCTGAAGGCGCGGCTGCGCGCCACCAGCGCTTGCAGATGTGCTATCAGCTCGGCCGCGAAAGGGCAGGGCGGCGGTGCGCCCAGCGCGGCCAGCAGCTGCGGCTGGTTGCCGTCGCGGTAAAAGGCCCACACCGGCTCGGCAGCCACCGGCACGCGGTACTGCACCGCCACCTTGCTGGCCACGCCGGCCGGGGTCTGGCCCAGCACCAGGCCGTGGTTGATGAGGCGGGTCCAGATGACCTGGCCGGTGGCTTCAGGGGCAGCCACAAGTCCGCGCGCCACGCCCATCGCTTCCAGCGCCGACCCGCGCTCCAGCATCAGCGGCCGCGCTTCGGGCCCGCTGCCCACGGCTTGCAGGTGGGCCAGCGCGCTGTCCATCAGCGCGGGCGCAATCCAGCGGCTGGCGCGCACGCCAGAGGCGGCCTTTTGCAGCATCACCAACCCCTGCGCGTCGAGCTTCTCGTCGCCGGCGGCGTCGGCGCTGTAGCCATGGTCTGCTGCCTTGGTGACCTGTGGCAGTGCGTAGGCGTGCTGCTTCAGCCGTGCCAGCTGCTCCTTGCCGATGTGCTCTGGCACGCGGGGGGCGTGGCGGGGCTGGGGCAGGTTCAGGGGGTTCGGACTGGTGCGGTTCTGAGGGGGGTTCTGGGTTGGCATGCGGACCTTGTTGCAACGCGCAGTCTCGCATGCCCGGGCGCTGGGGCCGTTGCACACGTTTCGCTGCACCCGTTTCGCTGCACTTTTTGCGGCGCTGCAACATGGAATGTCTTTTGCGTGCATCCGGCCCAGCGCAGCCACCGCGCGGAGGAATGCATCATGTTGGACACCGGCCTCAGCCCTGCGACCACCCGCTTCTCGCACGTCAAGGCCGCCGATACGGTCTGGCGCAGTACCGGACTGCGAGATTTTTTCCTTTACAAGGACCTGGGCGTGGCCGATGCCACCGCCGGCCGCGTCATCGCGCACCTGGTGAAGGCGAACTCGGCACCAGACAAGGGCACCGGATGGCACCGTCATGAAGCGGACTTCCAGATCGTCATCATGACCAAGGGCTGGGCCAAGTTCATGTACGAAGACCAGATCACGCTGGTGGAGGCGGGTGATTGCGTGCACCAGCGCCCGGGCATCACGCACTACCTGTTCGACTACTCGCCCGACATGGAATACCTGGAAATCGTCGGTCCTGCCGACTTCAAGTCGGTGGACATGCCGGCGGTGTGCGAGGTGCCAGCGTCCACGCCCTGGGAGTGAGGGCGCGGTGCGAGCCGCGAACCAGCCCACATGCGGCTGGCACTGCGCCCGCATCTCGCCTGACGGGGTCGGCTGCGCGAAGCATCAGAAGTCCATGTCCAGCTCTTCGATCTCTTCGGGTTCCTGGCGGGCGGCGGCCACCCACTCCACCATCTCGGGCATGGCCATGATGGTCTGGCAATCGGCTTGGCAATAGGCCTGGCGATAGGCCTGGCACGCGGGCGGCAGGCTCACGTCGTAGGTCAGGAAGCGCGTGGCGACCGGCGCGTACATGGCGTCGGCCATCGAGCGCTGCGCGCCGAACAGGAAGGGGCCGCCATAGAGCGCCAGGCACTCGGTCCAGATCTCCAGGATGCGATCGATGTCGGGCTGCGCGCCTGCCCACACCTTGTGCCTGGGGAAGTAGCCTTTCAGGTTCATGGGCAACGACGCACGCAGGTTCGCGAAGCCGGCGTTCATCTCGCCGCTGACCGATCGGCAATGCGCGCGCGCTATGCGCTCGGCCGGCATCAGCCCGGCATCGGGCGCCACTTCGTTCAGATACTGCGCGATGGCCAGCGTGTTCCAGACCTTGGCGCCTTCGTGCGTCAGGCAGGGCACGCGGATCGAGGGCGCGAGCAGCAGCAGTTCCTTGCGCGCATCGGCGTCGTCGGGCGAGACTATCACCTCGGTGAACGGCAGCCCGGCAAAACGCGCCAGCAACCAGCCGCGCAGCGACCAGCTGGAGTAGTTCTTGCTTCTGAGCGTCGACCCTGGCCGCGCAAGACCTGGCGTGCAACCTGCGGCCCTATCTGCGCACGCACTACGTACAGCCCAACGTGGGGCACTACGGTGTCTTCAGCGGCAAGCGCTGGAAGCGCTACATCTATCCACTGGTGCGCAACGTGATCCACGTCTCGCAGTAGCCCCCCCTCTGCAGCCGCAGAATTTCGCTCCGTCTGCCGCTGGCGAGAGAGGGCTGGGCGACGGGCTTTGTCCTGCACGGCCGTGTGCCACCGGGCCCAACCGTTCAGTCTGGATAATGGCTGATGAACCCTTCATCAGATCCTCCCGCCAGCAACAGCTTCGCCAACCTGCCGCTGCCGCCCCACGTGCGCGCCAACCTGGCGCAACTGGGCTACACGGCGATGACGCCCATCCAGGCCGCCAGCCTGCCGCTGGCCCTGGCCGGCAAAGACCTCATCGCCCAGGCGCGCACCGGCAGTGGAAAGACAGCTGCCTTCGCGCTGGCGCTGCTGTCCAACCTGAACACGCGCCGCTTCGCCGTGCAGTCGCTGGTGTTGTGCCCCACGCGTGAGCTGGCCGAGCAGGTAACGCAGGAACTGCGCCGGCTGGCGGCGGCCGATGACAATGTGAAAGTGCTGACGCTGTGCGGCGGCGCGCCGATACGCAACCAGCTGGCCAGCCTGGAACATGGCGCCCACGTGGTGGTGGGCACACCCGGCCGCATCATGGACCACCTGGAGCGCGGCAGCCTGAACCTGGAGGCGCTGAACACGCTGGTGTTGGACGAAGCTGATCGCATGCTGGACATGGGCTTCTTCGACGACATCAGCACGGTGGCCAAAGCGTGCCCCAAACAGCGCCAGACGCTGCTGTTCTCGGCCACCTACCCCGAAGGCATCGGCAAGCTGGCGGCCGCCTTCATGCGTGACCCGCAGACCGTGAAGCCGGCCGAAGCGCCTGCAGCCACGCAGATCAGGCAGGTCTTCTTCGAAATCACCGAAACCCAGCGGCTGCACACCGTGGGTCTGCTGCTGAACCACTACCGGCCGGTCAGCACGCTGGCTTTTTGCAACACCAAGGCGCAGTGTCGCGACCTCGTGGAGGTGCTGCTCGGTGAAGGCTTCGTGGCGCTGGGACTGCACGGCGACCTGGAACAGCGCGACCGCGACCAGGTGTTGATCCAGTTCTCGAACCGCAGCGCCAGCGTGCTGGTGGCCACCGACATCGCGGCGCGCGGGCTGGACATTGCGCAGCTGGAAGCGGTGATCAACGTGGACGTGACACCCGACCCGGCCACGCACACGCACCGCATCGGCCGCACCGGGCGCATGACGCTGGACGGCGCCGCCGACGACACGGCGGGCTGGGCTTTCACGCTGGCCAGCCTGGACGAAATGGGCGCCGTGGGCCGCATCGAGCACGCGCAGGGCCAGCCTTCGGTGTGGCAGCCCGTGAGCAGCCTGACGCCCACCGGCAAAGGCCCGCTGCGCCCGCCGATGGCGACGCTGCAGATCCTGGGCGGGCGCAAGGAAAAGATCCGCGCTGGCGACGTGCTGGGGGCGTTGACGAAGGACCTGGGTTTCGGTGCAGCGCAGGTCGGCAAGATCAACGTCAACGACTTTTCCACCTATGTCGCAGTGGCGACTGACATTGCGCAGCAGGCTGAGCGGCAACTGAATGCCGGCCGCGTGAAGGGCAAGAGCGTGAAGGTGCGGCTGTTGCAGGGGTGATGCTGCAGGGGTGATGCGGCAGGGGTGATGCTGCAGAAGTGATGCTGCAGGGGTGGTGCGTTAGGTGTGATGCATCAGGGCCGCAGGCAGCGCACCCATTGGCTGAACAGCCGTTCCCAATGCCGTTCGGCGGCGGCCTGGTTGTAGACGGGCCGCTTCGGGAAAACGAAGCCGTGCTCGGTACCCGGGTACCACTCCAGCCGCCACGGGCCGGGTGCCGCCTGCAGCCCGGCTTCCAGCACCGCCATGTCCGCTTGGCTGGCCCAGACGTCGTTCTCGGCGCAACCGAAGTAGCTGTCGCAGCGCAGCTGCTGCACGGCGATGTGCGGTGAATCGGCGGCCGCTGTGACCATGCGCGCGCCGTGCAACGAGGCGATGCAGGCGATGCGGTCGGGAAAAGCGTTGGCCGCCCAGACCACGAAAGGCCCGCTCATGCAGTAGCCCACGGCAGCCACGTGGCGGGCATCGGCTGCGGGCAAATGGTCGATGAAATCCAGCATCGCCTGCGTGTCGCAGACCGCGGTGGCGTGCGTGAGTGAATCCATGTGCGCAAACATCAGCTTCAGGTTTTCTTCGGTGCGCTCGGCCAACCAGAAATCGCGCGAGCGGCGGTGGTACAGGTTGGGCAACACCACGCAGTAGCCCACGGCGGCGATGCGCCGCGCCATGTCGTGCAGTTCTTCG
>JBBQMM010000311.1:0-5517 GCA_038328935.1 Burkholderiales bacterium | reverse complement strand
GTGCCCCCGCGCGCTGGCCGCAGGCAGGCCAGTGAGCCCAACAACCACGCGGGTGCGTGTCCGAGAGCTCGGCGGGGGGTGTTCCGGGGGGTGTTCTGGGAGAAAAAAGGGCGTTTGAAAAGCCTATCTCCAGGCGGGTTGCGTCCGCGGACGCGGGCGGGTTGGCGCCGGGCGATGAAAGTGGTGGCTGGTCCATGCAGCGAGCCGGCAAACGACGTTCCTTGGGCTACCGTGGCTTACCGCGGCTACCGCGGCTACCGCGGGTTACCGCGAACCGTCGCTACCCAGCCGCTGCACATCACCATCGCGGAACACGACCGTGCCTCGTGGCGTGCCCGCTGCCCGGTGCGATGGCGGTGCCGATGCCGATGCCGCTGAGCTTCACACCCCATACAGCCCAAGCGGCTTGTGGCAACAGCACTGGCGCCTGCCAGAGCCATTGGGGCGGCGCCGAAGACGGTACGGCTGCAACATCGCCCTGCGAAGAAGAACGGAGCAGGGACAGCCGGATCGGAACGCCGTCTCTCAGTCACCAAAGCGGCTCGCTTCGCACCAAGACGGCGCGGCCGCCGCACGCTTTGGAAGGGCCTGTGGAGATCCGCAAGCGAAGCCTGTGCGGCGCGATGCATGTGGCACTTCGCCTCCGGTGGCACGGCGATTGCTAGTTGCTTCACAAGCAAGTGACTTGAGAAGTCGCATGCCCAAACCCGGTCCCGACTCGTCCGCCACAGTTTCCTGGAGGTCTTCATGTTCGTCCAATACCGCGTTGCTCTCACCGCCTTCGCCCTGGCGGCGGGCGCGTGTGCGTCTGCATTCGCGCAGGCTCCTGTGTGCGAGCCGGCCAAGCTGGCCACCAAGTACCCCAGCCTCGTCGGCAAAACGATCAAGTTCGGTGCTGACCCGCAAACCCCGCCGTACACCATGCGCGACGGGAAGGACTTCAACAAGGTCGTGGGTTTCGATACCGACTTTGCGCGGGCTGTGTTTGACTGTGCCGGCATCAAGCATGAGGTGTTCCTGGGCGGCTGGTCGGGCCTGCTGCCGGCCACCATCAGTGGTCAGATCGACGTGTTCTGGAACAACCTCTACTACACCGCCGAGCGAGCCAAGCAGATCGACTATGTGCTTTACATGCAGGCCGGCACGGGTGGCCTGACGCAGGTCGGGAATCCGAAGAAGATCGATTCGCTCAGCAGCGTCTGCGGCGCCACGGCCGCGGCCGGACTTGGCATGGTCGAGGAGGCCGCGCTCAGGAATGAGGACGCCAAGTGCAAGGCGGCCGGCAAGCCCGGCATCACCGTGATGACCTACCCTGATCTGGCGGCTGGTGTGCGGCTGATCAAGTCGGGCCGGGCCGACCTCATGTTGAACGATCTGGCGATGGTCGATTCCTTCGTCGCTGACAGCCCGAAGGAGTTCTCGCGCGCTTTCAAGATCGTCACGGGTTTCACCATCGGCGCGGCGGTCAAGAATGGCAATAAAGACCTGCTTCAGGCCATCTTCGACGGCATCTCGGCTCTGCAGGCCAACGGTACGCAAGTGGCGTTGTTCAAGAAATACAACATCGACCCAGACCTGATGGTCAAGGCCGAAGTCAAGCTCGACTGAAACCGCCTGGCGCGGGTGTCCGGGCCGCTCTCAGGGGCGGCCATTTGCTGGGGTGCCAACCAAGGCGGAGCAGATGCCGAGTTGTTTGCGGGCGCTGTCTGCGCTCATGGTTCTGAGTTCTCTCGTGTTTCTATCGGCGTGTGGCCAGGACGCCGGCAAGCAAACCGGCGCAACCCTGGAAGGTCTCGCGTCCGGCGACGCGATGACCAGCGGCGCCACACCACCGTTCCTGGTCGAGGTGGTGAGCTATTTCATGTCGCCCTTTCTGTGGGAAGGGGCGTGGATCGCCGTCAAGATCACGGTGCTCGCCATGGCACTCGGGCTGGTGATGGGCCTGGGCCTGGCGATGATGCGCATGGCGGCGTCGGCCGCCGTGCGGGGCACCGCGTGGTTCTACATCTGGGTGATGCGCGGCACGCCGCAGTTGCTGCAACTCGTCTTCATCTTCGACGCCTTGCCCGCGCTCGGGCTGAAGTTCGACAGTTTCACCACCGCGGTCATCGGCTTCGCCCTCAACGAGGCGGCCTTCAGTGCCGAGATCATCCGCGGCGGCATCCTGTCCGTGCACCGCAATCAGTCCATCGCTGCAGATTCGCTGGGCATGGGCAAGTTCCTCGCGCTGCGGCGGATCATCCTGCCTCAGGCCATGAGAGCGATCCTGCCGGGCGTGTTCAACGACATGATCAGCATGCTCAAGCTGACGTCGATCGCATCGATCATCTTCGTCAACGAACTCACCTTTCGGGCACAGCAGATCGTCGGCCAGAACTTCCGCTTCTTCACTGTCTTCATCGGCGCCGGCCTGATTTATCTGTTGATGACGAGTGCCATCTCGGTGCTGCAGGCCTGGCTCGAGACCAAGTTCGATCTGGAGAAGGATCGTGTCGAGCGTGGCAACACGGGTGCCCTGGCCCGCCTCACCGGCGGTCTGCTGGGCAGCACGCGACGGTTGCCGACCGGTGGGCGGCCGGCGTCGCCACCACCGCAGGCGCCGGCAGCCGCCGCACCACCGCGCCGTGCGCTCGATGACGCCTGGCTGACGCGCATTGCAGCGGCTGAAGACATCCGTGCAGCGACCGGGGAACCGTTCCTGGTGTGCAAGAACGTCCAGAAGAACTATGGCGACCGCGAAGTGCTGGCCGGCATCGACCTAACCGTCATGCGTGGCGAGTGTGTGGTGATCCTGGGCCCCAGCGGCTCGGGCAAGAGCACCTTCCTGCGCATGATCAACCACCTCGAAACCATGGATTGGGGCGAGATCACCGTCGACGGAGCGCATGTCGGCTACGACCACTCGAGTGGCGCTCCGAAGCCGGTGCGTGGGCTGGCGCGCGCCAAAGCGGCGGCGCGCATCGGCATGGTGTTCCAGAGCTTCAACCTCTTCGGCCACCTCAGCGCGCTGCAGAACGTCGTGGAGGCGCCGGTGCGCGTGCACGGCGTGAAAGCTGCCGATGCCCACGGCCTGGGCTCCGAACTTCTTGCCAGCGTCGGGCTGGGCGAGCACACCGAGCACCTGCCGCACCGCCTTTCAGGCGGCCAGCAGCAGCGGGTGGCGATCGCCCGCGCGCTGGCCATCCGGCCCCGCTTGATGCTGTTCGACGAGCCCACGTCCGCGCTCGATCCCGAACTCGTGGGCGAGGTCCTGGCCGTGATGCGCCGGCTTTCTGCAGCCGGGATGACGATGGTGGTGGTGACCCACGAGATCCGCTTCGCACGCGACGTGGCCGATCGTGTGATCTTCATGGACGAGGGTCGCATCATCGAACAAGGTCCGCCCGAGCAGGTCATCGACGCCCCGAAGCATGAGCGCACGCGGCGCTTCCTGCGCATGGTCGGCCAGGCGGATTCGCAAGACGACGGAGCAGTCGAGTGAGCGCAGCCACGATTTCGCCGCGGCTGCGCATCGCGGTCGACATTGGCGGCACGTTTACCGATGTCGCCATCGAGAGCGATGACGGTGAGGTCGGCATCTACAAGGCGGTGTCCGTGCCCGACGACCCCATCGTCGGCGTGCTTGCTGCGCTCGACCACGCCGGGCTTGCACGCGCTACGGACCGCCACACGATGCTGGCTGCCGCCGATACGTTCATCTACACCGGCACCAAGGCCATCAATGCCATCGTCACTGGCCAGGCCGCGAAGACCGCCTTCGTCACCACGGCCGGCCACCCCGATGTGCTGCTGCTGCGCGAAGGTGGGCGTGCCGAGCCCTTCAACTACACCATCGGCTTCCCTGCGCCGCTGGTGCCGCGGCGGCTCACCTTCGAAGTGCGCGAACGCGTCGATGCGGGCGGCCGCGTCGTCACGCCGCTGGAGGCGGCCAGCCTCGAGCAGCTGGCGGTGGCGATCGGGCGCGAGCAAGTGCAGGCGGTGGGCGTGTGCCTGCTGTGGGCCATCGTGAACCCTGAGCACGAGCTGGCGGTCGGCCGCTTCCTGCAGCAGCGGTTTCCCGGCTTGCCGTTCACGCTGTCGCACCAGCTCAACCCGTGCCTGCGCGAATACCGCCGTGCGTCCTCGGCCTGCATCGATGCGTCGCTGAAACCGGTGATGAGTCGCCACCTCGCCGATTTCGAGACCCGGCTGCGCGCTGAAGGCTTTGCCGGCACCGCACTCGCCGTCACCTCGCAGGGCGGGGTGATGCCGATGGACGCGATGGCCCGCGCGCCCATTCACGCGCTGAACTCCGGCCCTTCGATGGCGCCGGTGTGCGGGCGCAGCGTCGCAAAGCAGGCTTGCGGTGCCGACGACGCGATCGTCATCGATGCTGGCGGCACCACGTTCGACGTCAGCCTGGTCGCTGCGGGGCAAGTGCCGGCGACGCAGGAACTCTGGATCGGCGGTCGCTACAGCGGCCACATCACGGGCTTTGCGTCGGTCGACGTGCGCAGTGTCGGCGCTGGCGGCGGGAGCATTGCGCGGGTCGACGAAGGCGGGCTGCTGCACGTGGGTCCGGCCATCGCAGGGGCCACGCCGGGGCCGGCCTGCTACGGCCGCGGCGGCAGCGCGCCCACGGTGACCGATGCTGCCTTGCTGCTGGGCTACATCGACGCGCGCCACTTCCTGGGCGGGCGCATGCCGCTGCAGGCCATGGCCGCCGAGGCGGCGCTCACGCCCGTCGCCCAGGCGCTTGGCACCTCGCTGGCCGAAGCCGCGCTGGCCGTGATGGACGTGGCCACCGAACGCATGGTGCAGGCCATCGAGGAGGTCACCATCGACCAGGGCGTCGACCCGGGCGGCGCCGTGCTGGTGGCGGGTGGCGGCTCGGCCGGTTTCAGGGCGTTGGAGCTGGGCCGCCGCATGGGCTGCAGCGCAGTGCTGTTTCCCGCCGTCGGACCGGCGCTCAGTGCCGTCGGTGCGCTGCTGTCGGACTTGCTGCGCGAACACCGCATCACGTCGTTCGGCCGCCTCTCGACCCTGGCTGCCGACGATCTGGCCGCCATGGGTCTGGCCTTGCAGACCCGCGTGCAGGCCGACGCGGCGCCTGTCACCGGGACCACGCAGCACGAGTACTTTTTCGAAGGCCGCTACGAACGCCAGATCTGGGAGATCGAGGTCAGCGTCGGCTCGCACATGCCCGGAGCCGGCGACCTGTCGGCGCTTCGCGTGGCGTTCGACCGCGTGCACGCTCAACTGTATGGCCTGGCCGATGCCCGTTCCGACGTCGAGATCGTCAGCTGGGGCGTGCGGTCGCGCACCGCGCAGCGCGGTGGCCGCACGATGCCCCGTCTCGTGGCGGCGGCCGGCACCGCAATGGCGGGTAGGCGCACGCGGGTGGTGACGTTTGCGGGCCTCGGCACCACCGAGGTGCCGGTCGTCGACGCAAGCCAGGTGCTGCAGGCGCTGGAGGGCCCGCTGATCGTGGAGACCGACATGACGACCATCGTGGTGCCACCGGGCTGCCGAATAGAG
>JBBQMM010000310.1:0-5530 GCA_038328935.1 Burkholderiales bacterium | reverse complement strand
GCTGGGCACTGGCACCCGGCCAGAAGGCCTGCACCACCATGGCGCGGAACGTGAACGGCGGGTCTTCGTCCTGCCCGAGCTGGAAGTAGGCCGCCACGCCCAGCACCAGCAACACCACCATCAGGTAGCGCGTCAGTGCGGGGTGCTCCAGCGCCCAGCGGGAAATGTTGAAACGCGAGCCTTCGGCGGGCGTGGAGGTGTAGTTCATCGCGGTGGTCTGCTGCGCTGCTGCTGGGTGGGGTGGGCCCGTGCCTTAGCGGCTGGCGGCAGGAACCGGTGCCGCCGCCGTTGCCGGCGCGGCAGGAGGCGCGGACGGGGCGACAGGAGGCGCTCCCGGCGCAGCCTGCGCACCCGGCGCACCCGTGGTGGCTGCCGCCTCGTACAACTGCACCTTCTGCCCGGCCGTCAGCGTGTGCACCCCCGCGGTCACCACCACCTGGCCCGGCACCAGGCCCTGGCCCACCACCACCTGGTTGCCGTCAGCGCCAGACAGCACCACGGCTTGCGAGCGCACCGTCATCGTGCCGCGATCCAGCAGCCAGACAGCAGAACTGCCCTGCTGCTGCATCACGGCCGACAGCGGCAGACGCACGACGCCACCGCGGGCAGGCTGTTCGACGCGTACCGTCAGCGTCTGGCCCAGCTGCACGTCGGATGCGCCGAGTTCGGCCTTGACGAGGAAGGTGCGGGTGACGGGGTCGGCAGCTGCCGCCACTTCGCGCACTGTGGCAGTGAATACTTCTGGCCTTGCCCAGGCCTTGACGCGCAGCGCGCCCGGCACCGCCATCAGCCGGCGGACTCCGGCCACGACGTCTTCGGGAACCGAGAACACCGCATCGCGGGCGCCGTCGTGAGCCAGCCGAACAACGGGCGCCCCTGCTGCCAGCACGGTGCCGACTTCGGCCTCCACAGCCGTCACCACGCCGGAGGCCGTGGCCACCAGGCTGGCATAGCCGGCCTGGTTGCCCTGCACCGACAGCTGCGCTTGTGCTTGCGACAGCTGCGAGCGCTGGGCCTGCAACGCCGTCTCGCGGCGCTCCAGCTCGAGAGCGCTGATGAAGCCTTGCTGGCGCAGCTCCTGATAGCGCTTGAGCTCTGCCGTGGCGAGTTCGAGGTTGGCCTGCGCGGCCTGTACAGCCGAGCGCGCCGATTCCTGGGACAGCTTCAGATCGGTGGCGTCGATCTGGGCCAGCAGTTGCCCGGCTCGCACGCGCTGCCCCACTTCGGCAGGCCGCTGCGTCATGCGGCCACCGACGCGAAAGCCCAGGCGTGTTTCGGTTCGGGCACGCACTTCGGCCGCGAATTCCTGGCTGGCGCCGACGGAGGCCGTGCTGACGGTGAGCGTGCGCACGGCGCGAATCGGTTCCGGCGCAGGGTCTTTCTTGGCGCAGCCCGTCAGCGCGACGGCGAGCACCGTCAACGAAAGTGCGCGCAAATGGATCGACGAGCGCGCGGGCTTGCCGCGGAACGAAAAAAGGCTCTGGGAGGCATGCACGGTTAAATCCTTGCTGGCGAAGCTTTACTGACTGACCGGTCAGTAATATATTGGGCTGGGGCACCCCTGTCAACTGCAAGGTCGGCATCACCACCGAGGTGCACCGGAGGGCCCTGCTCCCACCTTTGGCCGCAGGCTTTTCGGCTCGGGCGGCGGCATTTTGTACAGTCCGTGCACCTTGAGCATCGAACACTACGAAAACTTTCCCGTCGCCTCGGTCTTGTGCCCCCCGCGCATACGACCTGCAGTCGTGGCCATCTACCACTTTGCACGCACCGCAGACGACTTGGCCGATGAAGGCACGGCCTCGGCGGGCGAGCGACTGGCGGACCTGCAGGCCTATCGCGGCGATCTGGTCGCCGCGCTCGCGGGCCGGCCACCCAGCCCGCGCTGGTTGGGCGTCTTCACGGCCCTGGCCGCGCGGGCACAGGCCTTTTCGTTGCCGCCCCAGCATCTGCATGCACTGCTCGACGCTTTCGAGCAAGACGTTCGAAACCCGCCCTATGCCGACCGGATTGAGTTGCTGGGCTACTGCGAACGTTCGGCCAACCCCGTGGGGCGCTTGCTGCTGCACCTGTACGGCGTGCACGACGCCCGTTCAATGCAGCAGGCCGACGCCATCTGCAGCGCGTTGCAACTGATCAACTTCTGGCAGGACCTGAGCGTGGATGGTCCGCGCAGCAGGCTGTACGTGCCGCACGCGGACCTGTCGCGGCACGGCTTGAAAGCGCACGCCGTGCAGCGCTGCGAGGACAGCCCGCAAAGCCGGGCCCTGGTGGCGGACCTGTGCGGCTGGGCGCAGGACCTGATGCTGTCCGGCGCGCCACTGGTGCACCAGATCCCCGGCCGAGGCGGATGGGAGCTGCGTCTGGTCGTTCAAGGGGGCCTGCGCATTCTTGAGAAAATATCGCGCATGAACCATGCCGTGATGTTGCAGCGCCCCAAGTTGTCAGCCGTCGACCTGCCGATGCTGGTCTGGCGTGCCTGGCGCATGCGCGCGGCTGCCCGATGACGCCGCAACAGTACGTGCAGGACAAGGCTGCCGGCAGCGGCTCTTCGTTCTATTACGCCTTTCTGTTTCTGCCCACCCAACGGCGGGCCGCCATCACTGCCTTCTATGCCTTCTGCCGCGAGGTCGACGACGTGGTCGACGAAACGGCCGACGCCGGCGTTGCCGCCACCAAACTGCAGTGGTGGCGCAAAGAGGTTCAACAGGCCTTTGCCGGACATCCCACGCACCCGGTGATGAAGGCGCTGATGCCGCTGGCCGCCGACTACGGCATCACCAACGATCACCTGCAGGCCGTGATCGAAGGCTGCCAGATCGACCTGGAACAGACCCGATTCCTTGACTTTGCCGGCCTGCAACGCTACTGCCACCTGGTGGCCGGCGTGGTGGGCGAGGTGGCTGCCAGCATCTTCGGCAAGACGCAGGAAGCCACCACCGCGTACGCCCACCAGTTGGGGCTGGCGCTGCAGCTGACCAACATCATTCGCGATGTCGGCGACGACGCCCGCAGGGGCCGCATCTACCTGCCGGTTGCCGAACTGCAGACCTTCGAGGTCAAAGCCCATGAACTGCTGAAGCGCGACGCGCCCTGGGGTTACAGCGAGCGCTTCACCGCACTGATGCGCTTTCAGGCGCAGCGCGCGCATGCCACCTACGACGCGGCCATGGCCTTGTTGCCCGATGCCGACCGCGTGGCGCAGAAACCGGGCCTGATGATGGCCAACATCTACCGCGCCTTGCTGAGGGACATCGAGGCCCAGGGCTTTCAAGTGCTGCATCAACGCACCTCGGTAACGCCGCTGCGCAAGCTGTGGATTGCCACCCGCACGCATCTGACGGGCCGCTGATGCCCTCACCTCCCTACCGAGCTGCAGGTGCCGCCGCGTGGCATTGAATCTGGCGGTGGTGGGTGCGGGCTGGGCCGGCCTGGCTGCCGCCGTGCGGGCGGTGCAGGCCGGCCACCGGGTCACGGTCTTCGAGTCGGCACGCCACGTGGGCGGGCGCGCGCGCAGCCTCGAATCCAGCGCCGACAGCCTGGACAACGGCCAGCACATCCTGATCGGTGCCTACAGCCGCACGCTGGATCTGATGCACAGCGTGGGTGTCGATGCCGACCAGGTGCTGCACCGGCAACTGCTGCGGCTGGTGTTTGCCGACGGGCGCCACTTTTCGCTGCCGCAAGGGCCGCAGGCGCTGGCCTTTGTACGTGGCGTCTTGGCGTGCACGGCATGGACAGCGGCCGAACGCTGGGCGCTGCTGCGCTGGGCCGCCGGCCTGGGGCTGCGCGCTTTCAGCTGCCCCCCCGGCATGTGCGTGGCTGACTTGTGCGCCTCGCTGCCAGCGGCGGTGCGCTCGATGCTGATCGACCCGCTTTGCGTGGCTGCGCTGAACACCCCGGCCAGCCAGGCCAGTGCTCAGGTATTCCTGAGGGTGCTGAAGGATGCACTGCTGGGCGGGCGTGGTTCGGCCGACCTGTTGCTGCCCCGCACAGGGCTGGATCGGCTGTTGCCCGAGCCCGCCATCGGCTGGCTGAAAACGCACGGTGCGACTGTATCGCTCGGCACCGCGGCGCACCAACTGCAAGCCAGCGAAAGCACTTGTCACGTCAACGGCCAGCCCTTCGACGGCGTCGTGCTGGCGTGCTCAGCGTCCAGCGCAGCCAGGCTGACCACTACCCTGAACGCCGACTGGGCCGCGTCAGCCGGCGCACTGGCCTACGAACCGATCATCACCGTCATGCTGGCCTGCCCGGGCGCGCAGCTGCCGTCGGCAATGACCGCCTTGGTCGAAGGCGCTGATGCGCCGGCGCAGTTTGTCTTCGACCACGGTGCCTTGGGATGGGTGCCCGGGCGCTTTGCCTTCGTCATCAGCGGCGCGGCTGCATGGGCAGAAAAGGGCCTCGCAGTCACCGCACAAGCGGTGGTCCGCCAGGCGCTGGACGCCTTCGCAGCGGGCACCTGGCCCAGCACACCGACCGTGTTGAAGACAGTGGCGGAAAAGCGCGCGACCTTTCGGTGTGTGCCTGGCTTGCGCCGGCCGGGCGCGCATGTGCACGGCCGGATTGCAGCCGCAGGCGACTACGTGGCGGGCCCCTACCCTGCCACGCTGGAAGGTGCGGTGCGCTCAGGGGAGGCTGCCGTGCAACTTCTGACCCTGGAGATTCCGCTGCTGGACCGACTGCCTGCAGCTGCTGCATAGCCTGCCCGGCCAGCAGCCCGCGACGACTGCCGGTGCTCAGGAACACGGGTTGCGCCGGCAGATCAGGGTGGCAGCGGACTCTGTGTCCCAACATGCAAAAGCTATTGCCGCCATGCAAAATGGCGTATCCTGCACCGGCGCCATGGCCACCACCGACAAAGCCCCCGTCGCACCCACCGTACAAGTGCTGGAACGTTGCTTCGCGTTGCTGGATGTACTGGCTGCTCAGCAAGACCCGGTGACGCTGAAGGACATCAGCGCGCGCACAGGCCTGCATCCCTCTACGGCTCATCGCATCCTCAACGACCTCACCATCGGTCGCTATGTGGACCGCCCGCAGGTCGGCAGCTACCGCCTGGGGATGCGCTTGCTGGAGCTTGGCAATCTGGTCAAGGCACGGCTGGATGTGCGTGAAGCTGCGCTGGTGCCGATGCGTGAGTTGCACCGCATCACCAGCCAGCCCATCAATCTGAGCATGCGCCAGGGCGACGAAATCATCTACGTCGAACGCAGCTACAGCGAACGCTCAGGCATGCAGGTGGTGCGATCGGTTGGCGGTCGTGCGCCGCTGCACCTGACCTCGGTGGGCAAGCTGTTCCTGGCGCTCGACGACCCGCAGCGTGTACGGGCCTACGCCACCCGCACCGGTCTGGCCGGCCATACGCGCAACAGCATCACCAATATCGTGGCGCTGGAGCGCGAGCTGGCGGTGGTGCGCCAGCGCGGCCTGGCGCGTGACGACGAAGAGCTGGAACTGGGTGTGCGCTGCATGGCGGCAGCCATTTACGATGATCAGAGCAAGCTGGTGGCCGGGCTGTCGATCTCTT
>JBBQMM010000309.1:0-5530 GCA_038328935.1 Burkholderiales bacterium | reverse complement strand
GGCTTCGATGCGGCTCATGTCCAGCAGGTCTTCGATCAACTGGCCCTGCAGCCGGGCGTTGCGCGAGATGGCCGCCAAGCCGTGTTGCAGGGTGTGGGCATCGGCGTCGCCGCGTTGCAGCACATGGGCCCAACCCAGCATGGCGGACAGCGGCGTGCGCAGCTCGTGCGAGAGGGTGGCCAGGAAGTCGCCCTTGGCCTGGTCGGCGCGCTCGGCCAGGGCGCGCGCGGCCTGGGCGTCCGCAAGCATCGCCTCGCGTTCGCGATGCTGGCTCAGTCGGCCGCTGATGTCTTGCGTCAGCTTTAGAAATCCGAGCGCTTCGCCGTGCGGGCCGCGCAGTGCAGTCAGCACGACGACGGCGTCGAAGGTGCTGCCGTTCTTGCGCAGCCGCTGACCTTCGCCCTTGAATTCGCCGTGCCGGTCCGCCCGTGCCATCTCTTCGGCCGGGCGGTCGGCAGCGCGGTCCTGCTCGGTGAAAAAACGCGTGAAGTGCGTGCCGATGGCCTCGTCGGCGCTGTAGCCCATCATGGCTTCGGCGCCAGCGTGCCAAGACGACACGCGCCCGGCCGCGTCCAGCGTGTAGATCGCGTAGTCCAGCACCCCGTCGACCAGGGCGCGCAGTTCGGCATCGCGCTCCTGCAGCACGTCTTGCACGCGGCTCAGGTCGTCGTCTTTCTGCTGCAACCGCAGCCTTTCGTTGCGGTCGCTGAAGATCACCACACTGCCTTCGACGCGGCCATTTGCGATGATCGGCAGGGCGACACTGTGCAGGGCCACATCGACGCCGCTGCCGACCTGGGTGGCCCACAGGTCCAGTACGTCGAGGCGACCGGCCAGCGCGGCCTGCATCGGCGTGTCGGCCGCGGCCAGCGGCGCGCCGTGGCGTTCGCGGCGCAGCGCGAAGCGCTCGACCCAGCGGCCGGCGTCGACCTGCAGCTCGCGCAGCGAGCCTGCGCCGAGCAGCGCCAGCGCGCTGTCGTTGCAGCGCTGGACGCCCATTCGGTCGCTGATCACCACGCCGTCGCTGACGGCATCGATGACGGCCGTCAATGAACCGGCCTGCAAGCTCGACAAGGCCTGAAATTGCGCGTGCAGACGGTTTGCGCGCGACCGTTCGCCTTCGGCATGGTGCTGTGCGGTGCCGTCGCGAACCGCCTTCAGATTGCCGACCGTGCGCCCCTTCGAGTCTTGAAGTCGGCTCAACGCCCCGTGAGCAAAAAATCGGCTACCGTCCTTGCGCAGCATCCAGCGCCTGTCGTCACTGCTGCCCGTGGCCGCCGCACGATCCAGCGCCGCCTGCGGCACGCCACGCTGCACATCGTCGGGCGTGAAGGCCACCTGCACGGGTTGTCCCACCCAGTCTTCGCGCTCCCAGCCCAGAATGCCGCGCACACCCTCGTTGCAGCTGGCCACCCTGCCGTGACAGTCGATCATGAACAGCGCGGCGTCGCGCACCGGCTCCAGTGCATGCGTTGCGTCGATTTTGATGGCGTCCGGTTCGCCACGCTCCTGGGCCAGGGTGTCCACGATCAACAGGGGGCAAGCAGTGTTCCACCCCTTCAGCTTCCCGGCTGGCCATTTCGGCCAGCGCAGGGCTGCGGGGCGTGTGCCGTCAGCCTTTAACGAGTTGGATTTCCCTTTCGAACTGGCGCTGCTTGCCCAGCACGGCAATGAATTTGCTGACGCCGTCCGTTGCCTTCGACCCGCTCACCACCAGCGCTGGGTCGGACCCTTCTTCGGCTGATGACAAGCGCACGCCAGCGGCCCGCAGCAGGTCCAGGCCGGCGCGGCCCGTCACCAGCAGCGGCTTGCCGTGTTTGTACTGTTCCTTCACGAAGTCCTGCACATCGGAGTTGGTCGCCAGCGCTGCAATCGCGCCGTCACCTCCAGGCAGCACCACCGCATCCCACAGCACCGACGGCATGGCCTCGATGGTGGCCTCGATCTCGCACGGTTGCCCTTCGCTGCACAGCACGCGGCCCAAGCGAGCGCCGACCACGCGCGGCACGGCGCCGGCGTCCACCAGCTGTCGTTGCACCTCGCGCAGCGCATCACCGTCGATGCCATCGGCTGCCAGCAACGCAACACGCCTGCCGGCAGCCTTCATGCTTCCGGGGCGCGCAAACAGTGACAAGCCGGCTGAGGCCTCGACCTCGCTCTCCACAGCGGCCATGCCCAGTTCTTCCAGGGCCATCGGCTGCGGCTCGGGCAGCGGGATGCCCAGCCCGTCGGCGACACCACTGGCCAGTTGCAGATCGACGTTCAGCAATTGCGAGACCACGCGCGCGCGGATCGCCGGCACCGTCACCCGGGTCAGCTCGAAGCGGAAGGCGTTGATGATGTGGCGCTTCTCGACCGGCGTCTGGCTGCGCCAGAACAGCTTGGGCTGGCTGTAGTGGTCGGCGAACTTTTCGGGTTTGCCGCGCAGTTTTTCGATGGCGTCGTCGCTTTCGCTGCGGTCCGGCGGCGTCATTCGCTGTGACGCTGACACGAAACCCGCCACCCCCGCCTGGAACGGGCAACCGCCACCCAGGCTGTTGGGTTCGTAGGCGACACGCCCGCGGTGGATGGCCTGGCGGTGCATGCTGTCGCGCTGGTTGTTGTGCACCTGCGCGATCGGCGCATTGACCGGGATCTCGTGGAAGTTGGGCCCGCCCAGGCGGCTGATCTGCGTGTCGAGATAACTGTGGATGCGACCCTGCAGCAGCGGGTCGTTGCTGAAATCGATGCCCGGCACGATGTGAGCCGTGCAAAAGGCCACCTGCTCGGTTTCCGCAAAAAAGTTGTCCGGGTTGCGGTCCAGCGTCATCTTGCCGACGACGCGCAGCGGCACCAGTTCTTCCGGGATCAGTTTGGTGGCGTCCAGCACGTCGAAGCTGAATCCTTCAGCCTGCTCGGGCGTGAACACCTGCAAGGCCAGTTCCCATGCCGGGTATTGGCCCGCCTCGATGGACTCCCACAGGTCGCGGCGGTGGAAGTCGGCGTCCGCGCCGCAGATCTTGGCCGCCTCGTCCCAGACCAGCGAATGCGTGCCGGCGGTGGGCAGCCAGTGGAACTTGACGAACACCGCGTCGCCGCTGGAGTTGACCAGTTTGAAGGTGTGCACGCCGAAGCCCTGCATCGTGCGAAAGCTGCGCGGGATGCCGCGGTCGCTCATCGCCCACATCGTGTGGTGGATGCTCTCGGGCATCAGCGAGATGAAGTCCCAGAAGGTGTCGTGCGCCGAGGCCGCCTGCGGCATGCCGTTGTGCGGTTCGGGCTTGACGGCGTGGATGAGGTCGGGGAACTTCATCGCGTCCTGGATGAAGAACACCGGCATGTTGTTGCCCACCAGGTCCCAGTTGCCTTCGCCGGTATAGAACTTGACGGCAAAGCCGCGCGTGTCGCGCACGGTGTCGGCGCTGCCGCGTTCACCCGCCACGGTGGAGAAGCGAACGAACACCGGCGTGCGCTTGCCGGCTTCGCTGAGAAGGTCGGCGCGGGTGATCTCTTCTTGCGACTCGTAGCACTCGAAGACACCGAAAGCGCCCGATCCACGGGCGTGCACCACGCGTTCGGGGATGCGCTCGTGGTCGAAGTGAGTGATCTTCTCGCGCAGCACGAAGTCCTCGAGCAGCGTCGGCCCGCGCAGGCTGGCCTTCAGCGAGTTCTGGTTGTCGCTGACCGGCACGCCCTGGTTGGTGGTCAGCGCGCGGTCACGGCTGTCCACACGCACCCGGTCGAGCGCGCCGGACAGCGGGTTGTGGCCCGTGGGCGGCTGGCCGTCGCCCACCTTCCCGGAGTCGTTGCCCTCGCTCACCGTGCTGCCGCTGGCCTCGTCCTCGGGCGTCTGTTCGGCGTGCGCACCTTCGGGCGGCTGCAACGCGTTCTTCCTGCCGTGTTCAGCCGCCTTGTTCGGATTGGCCGGCATGGCAGCCGCGCCGTGTTGCACCAGCGATTTGTTCAGCACCAGTTTGCGCTGCGCCTCGTTGGCCAGCACGACGCCCGGCACCTCGCCCTCGTCGAGTTGCTCGCCGTCCTGTTCATCCGCCGGCGGCGTCGCCGGCCCGGAAACGGTAGACAAGATCGAGCCCAGCACATGCTCCACCCGTGGCGGGCTCAGGCTGGCGATGGGGTCGGAACCCGCAGGCGGGGTGGACTTGGAGGTGGAGCGTGACTTGGCCATGACGAGGGTCCTGCAAGAGTTGACGGGGGCAGGGCGGTAGGGCAACCCGGGTGCCCATCGAAAAAGCGTCAGTAGTCAACGCCGAATCCGTAAATCTTGCCGAAGGCTCTTCCGGTTTTTGCAGGCAGTCCCAGGCACACCGTTTGCCACGAAGCGCCGATGCACCGAACCCGAGGTTTCAATGGACCGTCTGCCCGTCTTGTATGTCGAGGACAACGCCGTCAATGCGCTGATCATGTCGGCGCTGTTTGAACGCAGGCCCGACATGCGCCTGGTGCTGGCCGAAACGGTGGCCGAAGCGCTGCAGAAGGCGCGTGGCCTGTATCCGGCTGTGCTGCTGCTGGACCTGCGGCTGCCCGATGGTGACGGTCGCGAGCTGCTCCCGCTGCTGCGCGGCATCGCCGGTTGCGAAACCGCACCAGCAGTGGCCGTGACTGCTGAAAGCGACGTCGAATGGGCCGGCACAGGGTTTGAGGAACTGTGGCTGAAGCCGCTGGACCTGAAAAAGGTGCTGCAACGGCTGGATGTGCTGGCGGATTCCAACCGGACGGCAACGCAGACTACCGCCGAAGCCCCCGCTTGCCCGAGCCAGGGATGGTTTCACCACGCACCCTCCGCGCGACCTTCGCACGCTCAAGGTTGGAACCCAAGGCGGTTTGAACAGCCGCTTCGGCGGCCGTGTTTCAGCCAGCTGCAGACGCCGGATCGCTCCTACGGCCAAGAAATTCACAGGGCTCAGGAACTGTGATCGCAGCGCACCGTTGCGTCGGTATCGGCGTCCGCTGTCAGCGTCGGTGTCGGCGTCGCTGTCAGCGGCGGGTTCACCCACCGGGATACTGTTCGCCCGGTTCACCCGGTTCGCCGAGTGGCCCGATGATCTCTGGAGGTGGCGGCGGGGCAATCTCTGGCGGCGAAGGCGAGTTCGCAGGGGGGCTCGGTGTCGGCACGACATCCGGCGCAGGCTGAGGGATCTCGACTTCGCCGGCGTTGACAGGCGCAAAGTGTCGCGGCGGTGGATTCAGTGGGGCCGTGGTTGGATGTGCTGAAGTCATGGGCAAATCTCCTGTTGTCCACACGGGCAAGCCCCGTTCCCAAATCTGCGCCGTGCAGGCCTCTCAAGAAACAAAACTTCCAAGTCTTTGATTTGCCGGCATTGCACCCTCACCCCAACCCTCTCCCTGGAAGGGAGAGGGAGCAAAGGCTTGGCCGTGACGCCCTTTTTTCTCCGCGAACGCCGGGCGCCGACAGGGGCCTGGGATGCTCATGAGAAACAAAACTTCCAAGTCGTTGTTTTGCCGGCATTGCACCCTCACTTGCAGTGCGCATGCCGGCCTGCAAGCCGGCATCGCTTAGCGGGCTCGCCGC
>JBBQMM010000308.1:0-5561 GCA_038328935.1 Burkholderiales bacterium | reverse complement strand
CAGCGTGGGCACGGCGGCGCCGGGGCGCGACAGCATGAAACGCAGCATCGCGTCGCTGTAGGCCGCGGTGCCGTCCATCGGCAGGAAGACGAAGTCCTCGGTCACCGCTTCGTCGCCGTCATCGACACGCGACTTCCAGCTCGCCCGCCCGTTCGCGATCTGGAACGTCTCGCGCACCTCGGCGCCGAAGGTGGCCTTGCCGTTGATCTCGTAGTCCACCGGCAGGCCGCGCGCGTCGAGGCGGAAGCTCTCGCGCAGGTCGGGCCCGCGGCCGTTGTTGCGGAAGCTGAAGTCGACCTCGGTGCGGCCGCCGACGCCGGCAGTGACCTTCATATGACCTGCTGGTTCTTTCTGCACCAACACCACGAAGTCGGCGGCCTGCGCGGCCCAGGCCACTGCAGCCAGCAAGGCGCCGGCAAACGAGCGCTTCCAAAGCTGGCTCATGCTCTCTCCCTGAGTGCTGGGGTGTTCAAGACCCACAGATGGGCGGATCATGTCAGGCTTTGCCGAGACCGCCATCTGCTGCGCGGAATCGGGCTGGCAATGGGTGGTGCTGACGCATGCCTGCGTGTTCCCGATGGGGCGGGACTGCTGGAGAAGCGAGCGTCTGCTGCTGGGCGATGAATCTGGCGGGATGGCCGGCTGCCTTCGAGTCGCCAGCAGAGATTCACAAGCTGCCCCACCAACGCCTTCGCTCACAGCTTGAAGGCGTAGTCGATGATCAGCGGCGCGTGGTCGCTGAAGCGCTGGTCCAAATAGATGTGCTCCTTGCGTGCCAGCGCCGCCAGGCCCGGCGTTGCCAGGTGGTAGTCGATGCGCCAACCCACGTTGTTGGCCCAGGCCTGGCCACGACTGCTCCACCACGTGTACTGCTCGGGGTTCGGGTTGAGGGCGCGGAACACGTCGACCAGCCCGCACTCGGTGAGCAGGCGCGTCATCCAGTCGCGCTCTTCGGGCAGAAAACCGCTGTTCTTCTGGTTGCTGCGCCAGTTCTTCAAATCGATGGCCTGGTGGGCGATGTTCACGTCGCCCAGCAAGATGAACTCGCGTTCAGCTTTCAACCGCTGCAGGTGCGGGTACATCACCGCCAGGAAGCGGAACTTGGCCTCTTGCCGCTCGGGGCTGCTGCTGCCGCTGGGGAAGTAGCAGCTGATGATGCTGAGCCTGCGTGCCGGCGTGTCGAAGCGGGCTTCGACCCAGCGCCCTTCAGCGTCGAACTCAGCGCTGCCAAAACCGGTGATGACGTCGCTGGGCGCCTTGCGGGTGTACAGGCCCACGCCCGCGTAGCCCTTCTTCTGCGCATAGTGGAAGTGGCCCTTGAGCTGGCCCACGGTGTCGAGCCGCCCGGCCACGTCTTCGCGCTGGGCTCGGACTTCCTGCACCCCCATACAATCCGCGCCCGCAGCCTGCGCCCATTCCACAAAGCCCTTGTTTGCCGCCGAGCGGATGCCGTTGAGGTTGAGGCTGACGAGTCTGAAGGCCAAAGGAAACCCTTGTGATGAACAACGCAGAGCGCCCCCAAGTGGCGCAGGAATTTGTCGAATTTGCGGTGCAGACCGGCGTGCTGCGGTTTGGTCAATTCAAGACCAAGGCCGGCCGGATGTCGCCTTACTTTTTCAACGCTGGCCTGTTTTCAGACGGTGCCACGCTGGGACGCCTGGCGGAATTCTATGCACGGCGACTGCTGGACAGCGGCCTGGCGTTCGACATGCTGTTCGGCCCGGCCTACAAGGGCATCACGCTGGCATCCGCCGTGGCCGTGGAACTGGCCCGGCGCGGCCGCAACGTGCCCTTTGCCTACAACCGCAAGGAAGCCAAAGACCACGGCGAAGGCGGCCTGCTGGTCGGCGCTGCACTGGCGGGGCGCGTTTTGATCGTCGATGACGTCATCTCAGCCGGCACTTCGGTGCGTGAGTCCATCGCGCTGATCACCGCCGCAGGCGCCACCCCCTGCGGCGTGGCCATTGCGCTGGACCGTCAGGAACGCGCCGCACAAGACGGGGTGGACAGCCCCCAGAGTGCGGTGCAGTACGTCACGCAGAACTTGAAACTGAATGTCGTTGCCATTGCCGATCTGCAAGACCTGCTTCAGTATCTGCAACGCAGCGACGATGAAGTCCTGAGCGCTTATGCAGCGCCGGTACAGGCCTATCGCGACAAATACGGGGTGTGAATGCGTTCAATGTGTGCAGGGCCCGCGGGGGTGCACAGCAAGTTGCTGAAGGGGTTGGCTGTAGCCATGGCCTGCGGGTTGGGCGCGCCGCCAGTCTGGGCCGGCATCTACACCTGCATCGACAGCAAGGGCAGGCGCCTGACGGCCGACCGCCCGATAGCGGAGTGCACGGGCAAGGAGCAGCAAGTGCTGAACCAGGACGGCTCGGTGCGCACCGTGGTGCCCCCCACGCTGACTGCAGAAGAAAGACTGGCGACGGAAGCGCGCGATCGCGCTGCTGCCGAGGCGCGGCTGGCGCAACTGGATGCGGTGCGCCGTGACCGCAATCTGATGGCCCGCTACCCGAACGAAGCGGCGCACCAGCGCGCACGCGAGTCAGCGCTTGACACTGTGCGGCTGGCCATCAAGTCCACCGATGTCCGCATGCACGACCTCGCCCAGCAGCGCAAACCGCTGCAAAACGAGGCCGAGTTCTACCAGGGCAAGTCTCTGCCGCCCAAGCTGAAAGCAGCGATGGACGCCAACGACGCAGCATTGGATGCCCAGAAGTCTTCGGCGGCCACCCAAGGGGCCGAGCTGGGCCGCATCAACCGGCTTTACGACATCGAGCTCGGGCGCCTGCGTCGCCTGTGGTCTGGCGCCGCGCCCGGCACGCTGGGCAGCATGAGCGCACACACCGCGGAACCCGCGGTGGCCACGCCGGCCGCGTCGGTTGCACCGGCCCGACCGAACTCACCGGCCCCATCGGCCTCGCCAGCCACCGCGGTCAAACAGGTCCGCTAGGTTTCAGATTCAGCGTCTGACGCAACAGCTCGCCGGCCTGCGCCGGGTTGGCCTTGCCCTTGCTGGCCTTCATCACCTGACCCACCAGCGCGTTGAAGGCCTTCTGCTTGCCAGCGCGGAACTCTTCCACCGACCTGGCATTGGCCCGCAGCACCTCGTCCACGATGGTCTGCAACGCCGAGCTGTCACTCATCTGGCGCAGGCCCTTGGCGTCGATCAACATGTCCACCTTCGCGCCCACCTGGTCGCCCACCTGATCGCCCACCTGGTCGCCTTCGCCGGTCCACAGCGCGTCGAACACCTGGCGCGCGCCGTTGTTTGAAAGGGTACCGTCGACGACGCGCGATATCAGCGCCGCCAGCGTGAGGGGCGAAACCGGTGACTGTTCGACAGCCAGCCCCTGCGCATTCAGCCGCTTCGAGACCTCGCCCATCAGCCAGTTGGCGGCCAGCTTGGGTTGCTTGCAGGCGTCGCGCACCGCTTCATAGGCGCGGGCAAAAGATGGGCTCTGCGTCATCATGGCCGCATCGGCGGCCGGCAAGCCGTCATCCTTCTCGAAGCGACGTGCCATCGCAGAAGGCAGTTCGGGCATCGTGGAGCGCACCCGCTCCACCCAGGCCGGCTCGATCACCAACGGCGGCAGGTCGGGGTCGGGGAAGTAGCGGTAGTCGTGTGCGTCTTCCTTGCTGCGCATCGCCCGCGTCTCGCCCGTGTCGGGGTTGAACAGCACGGTGGCCTGTTCGATGGGCAGGCCGTCTTCGATGCGGTCGATCTGCCATTGCACTTCGAAGTCGATGGCCTGCTGCAGAAAGCGAAAGCTGTTCAGGTTCTTGATTTCGCGCCGCGTGCCCAACGCGGCACCCGGGCGGCGCACCGACACGTTGGCATCGCAGCGGAAGCTGCCTTCTTGCATGTTGCCGTCGCAGATCGACAGCCACACCACCAACGCGTGCAACGCTTTGGCGTATTCAACCGCCTCGGCGCTGCTGCGCATGTCGGGCTCTGAAACGATTTCCAGCAGCGGTGTGCCGGCCCGGTTCAGGTCGATGCCGGTGGCGCCGACAAAGGCTTCGTGCAGGCTCTTGCCGGCGTCTTCTTCCAGGTGCGCGCGGGTCAGGCGCACGCTGCGGGCCACGCCCTCGAGCACGAAGTCCACGCGCCCGCCCTGCACCACAGGGGTCTCGTACTGGCTGATCTGATAGCCCTTGGGCAAGTCGGGGTAGAAGTAGTTCTTGCGCGCAAAGATCGACACCGGCGCCACCCTGGCGCCCACCGCCAGCCCGAAGCAGATGGCGCGCTCTACCGCGCCGCGGTTCATCACCGGCAGCGTGCCCGGCAGCGCCAGGTCCACCGCGCAAGCCTGGGTGTTGGGCGCGGCACCAAAGTGCGTGGCAGCGCCACTGAAGATCTTGCTGACGGTGGACAGCTGCGCGTGCGTTTCCAGGCCGATGACGACCTCGAAGCCGCGTGTCAGTGCGGGCGCGTTCATGCCGACACCTGACCCGACGCCTGACCTGAGGTCTGACCTGAGGTCTGACCTGAAGTCTGACCGGACACCTGACCCGACATCTCACCCGCCGCCCCGCCCGAAACCGGCGCGGGCTGCGCCGCGGGTGCGCGCAGGTGATGGTCGGTGGCTTGCTGCAAGGCGTGCGCCGTGTGCAGCAACTGCCCTTCTTCGAAGTAGTTGCCGATGAGTTGCAGGCCCACCGGCATGCCGGCGCCTTCGGCTGACGCTGCAAAACCGGCCGGCACACTCATGCCGGGCAAGCCGGCCAGGCTGGCCGGCAGCGTGAAGATGTCGGCCAGGTAGTTCTGCACCGGATCGTCGGCCTTGTCGCCCAGCTTCCAGGCCACGGTGGGCGCCACCGGGCCGGCGATGATGTCGCACTGCTGAAAACAGACCTGAAAGTCATCGGCAATCATGCGGCGCAGTTTCTGCGCCTGCAGGTAATAGGCATCGTAGTAGCCATGCGAAAGCACATAGGTGCCGATCATGATGCGGCGCTTCACCTCGGGCCCGAAACCTTCGGCACGAGTCTTCTTGTACATGTCCATCAGGTCGCCGTACTGAGCCGCGCGGTGACCGAACTTCACGCCATCGAAGCGGCCGAGATTGGAGCTGGCCTCGGCCGGTGCGATCAGGTAATAAACGGGAATCGACAGCTCGGTGCGTGGCAGCGTCACGTCCACCAGGGTGGCGCCCAGCTTGTGCAATTCAGCCAGCGCGCCGCGCACCGCCGCGGCCACGTCGGCCGACAATGCAGCGGGGAAGAATTCGGTCGGCAGACCGATGCGCAAGCCCAGCAACGGCTGGGCCGCGGTGGCGCCGGGTCGAGGCGCGTGCAACAGCGCCGCGTAGTCTTGCGCCGGCCGCTGCGCGCTGGTGGCGTCGCGCTCGTCGAAGCCGCCCATCGCCGACAGCAGCAACGCGCAGTCTTCGGCGCTGCGCGCCATCGGGCCGGCCTGGTCCAGGCTCGACGCGAAGGCCACCATGCCGTAACGCGAGCACACGCCGTACGTGGGCTTGATGCCCGTGATGCCGGTGAAGCTGGCGGGTTGGCGTATGGAGCCGCCGGTGTCGGTGCCGGTGGCTGCGGGGATC